>CALHCH010000045.1 GCA_937930555.1 Candidatus Absconditabacterales bacterium
GTTTCATCAGACTTCTTCTGATAAAGATGGGTTTACCCTATACAGATTGGTGCTATCATTGGGGAGAAATCATGTCGCAAACAGTGCATCTTTTTTTACCAGTTGCGGGACAAGCGTGAGCTCAAATCATTTGCCTACGAGCTTGTTGGTGACGTAAGTCGTGAGTGCTAGCTGCAGCTGAGCAAACTGTCCTCTCACAATTTGAAATCTCGATCCAGAGAGCTTGACTGCTCTCTCCTGATCGAGCAGCCCCTTAGCTTCTAGTATCTCCCAGTGTGGCTTGGGGGTGAAATCAAATACAGGCTTGATACCAATATACCCATCATCATCTCATAACGGAAGGACTTGATTGTGATCATCAGATGGTCACACGATCAGCTCCTCTCCATCATAGGTGATCGGAGGACTTGGTATTTTGTATAGTAATGATTGGAACACGTCATACTGCTGCTCATACTCAGCTTCTAGGTCAGCTATTTTTGTCTTGAGCTCTCCTACTTGAGCTACTACAGCTTTGAATGCATCAGATCACTTGTCCGGCATCTGACCGACTTGTGCTGAGAGTTCGTTTCTCTGAGATTTGAGCTGATCCAGCTGGACCTGCAGCTCTCTCACCTGCTGCTCCGCAGTATCAAAAGTCTCCCAGTCTATCTGAGTGTTCTTCTGCTTTGCTCATTCTCTATATAGCTCTTTATTGTCTCTATAGTGTTTTAGATTGATCATGGATGTGTCAAAATAGATGTTAAATTTGTAACTCTTTCACAGATATATACAAGGAAAGATAGATATATACTGTGATATAACAAGGATTATATATGTGATTTCAAATAATTAGATATCAGTAACTTTTTTTAATATATACTTGTATCTATCAAACATAAAATGGAGATCTTTAGTGAATTTGTCAGGATTATTTTGCAACTCTCCTTCAAGCTCTTCTACAGAAAATACTTCAATCCCGCTCACTTCTCAATCCACAAATCTTAATGCTGCATCATAATATCATATATACATTTTAGTTATTTGAGGATATGTTATATACTCTCATCACACCAATCTAATAGACTCAAAATTTTCTATCAGCTCAAGTTCTTTGAATATTCATATTACCGACAAGTCAATTGACTTTACCCCACCCCTCAAAATCATCTTCTATAATACTCGATGGTATACCCAACTCTTCTGCACATTCTTTCGTAAGGGTTGTACCTCGTGATTGTCATGATCAGACATGTCATCAGATAGTCTTGTCATACATTCCAGTATTTTGAGACTTCAGCTTACTTCTCTTTTGTAAATATATTCTTCATTCAGAATTCATTAACAAGCATCTTATGGTCTTTACTTGTTTTGTGATTTTCCCATTCTTCTTTCGTTCATCTTTCATTTCTTGATATATTTCACTACGATTTTTACCCTCCAAAAACTTAGAATTCAGATCGTATACTTCCAGAATTTCCGACATATATGTTTCTAAAAAATCTAAAAATCTTAATCTCTAAAAATCTAGATTACTTCCCACTCACACTATGCGGATTCACCACCTCACCAGTGACGGTCTGGGCTTTTTCTGTGACGGTATAATTATTGGAGCCGCTGTTTTGGCTAGATGAAGTATTATTGGTGATGGTCTCAGATCAGCTGATAGATCATATATCAAAGTTTTTTAGAAATCTCATAGACCACATCACTACAGCGATCAATACGATCACTCCTCACAATATCATCAGATATGCAGTAGGATCTCACTCCTCTCCTAGACCCAAAAACTGCACTGCATCACCGCCAAAAAACACTGCAGCAAAGAACAGTCGAAATAATATACTCCCTATCGGATCTTTTTTCTTGGACATAGTACTATACTTTTACGACTATTTCACTATGTTTCAAGACATAAGCATGTATTCAAGCTCAGTCTCGCTTATAATTTCATAAGATTGCCACGTCATATACGTCTACCCTTCGACTTCGCTACGCTACACTCAGGATGACATATATTCCTCGCAATGACGTATTATCTTTCTTGAATCTTGTTTCTTGAGTCTTATTTCTTAATTCCTCTTTCTTTACTCCTCACTCTTGTATATGCTTAGCACTCCAGAAGACATATTCCTTGCAATCGGGTTTGCGTGACTCGGCCTCTTTTTTGGATTTTTGTTTGCCAAGATATTTTTCTACCAAAACATCAAATGACATCGCAAAGATGCAGTCAAAAAGTCGAAAGATGTCACCCTAGGATATGTCCACGAAAAACTCGCGCCCATATTGCCAAACTTTCCATACAACTATAAGGATTTGACCTTTTTGGGCAAATGAGTAGACTATGTGGTGTTTGATGGACTCTCAGAATGACAGCTCAGGCAGATAGTATTCCTAGAGATCAAATCCGGCTGATCTAGACTCAACAAAAACGAACAACAAATCAAAAATATTGTCTGAGCACGTAGGGTAAAGCACGAGATCATGAGGATCAAAAAAACGTCAGGATATTAAAAACGATAAGAACAACATGTGTCATCTTGAGCGGAGCTTGCGGAGTCGAAAGATCTATTTAGAATTATTACTAGATTTCTCCATTCCACTTCGTTTCAGTCGAAATGACATATCACTCATGTAATATAGCCAACATAAGTCTTAGCTTAGATTAAAGATGGAAACAAGGCACAAAGATCTAAAGATTATTATATTTTTTATGGTAGTGTACCTCATATGATGGGGACTTTTTCGTGTTTGGTTTTTTTTGTTTGGCGATTTGCCTGAAGTGACGATCGACAATCTCACAGATATTGCCCAAAAGACTATTGTGACCGATAGAGATGATAATTTATTGTATACGTTTTTTGAGGAAGATAGGACATATACTGAGTACAAAGAAATTCCAGATTATGTGACGATGGCTTTTTTGAGTACCGAAGACCGCAACTATCGAGAACATCGTGGACTGGATACTATAGGTCTAATCAGAGCAGTGATCAACAATGCTTCGGTATACTTAGGCAACTCATCAGGTCTCCAGTGAGCATCTACCATCCCACAACAACTCACCAAAAACATGTACCTCACCAATGAAAGATCTTACAAAAGAAAATTTCAGGAATTGGTCATCACACGCAAAATATACCGTACGCTAGAAAAATTTTATACAAAAAAACACTCAGATCTAGAAGAGAGGAAAATTGACCTACTGGTAAGGAAAAAAATTATCGAGCTATATATGAATCTCATCTTTTTGGGCAATAATTCGTATGGAGTCGATATTGCGACACAAAACTATTTTGGCAAAGAACTCAAGGATATCACCTTGCTAGAAAGCGCAATACTATGATGACTCCCCAAGGCTCCCAGCGCATACAATCCTCTGGCCAAAAAAACAAACATGATGTGAGATCGACAAATCTCTGATGGAGAAGAAATTTTTTATGCAAATGACGAAAAGGTCAATAAACTTTTTCTCAAACAAATTAAGGAAACCTTGGATGAAAAATTTGAATTGGAGTATTTAGATATATTGAGGCCTGATTGGATCACGTTTTTTTGGGAATGAGAATTTATCAACAATGATGTGGCATACCAATTTCAGTATGTGCCTGGCAGAAAAGATGTCGTACTCTGGGCTATGTTTCAAGAGTGATATATCACGCATGCAGAGCTAATCAACGCTTTTTTAGAATGAATCGATTATGAATTTGCCCCTCCGCAGTATCGCTACACGATCGAATCACCTCATTTTGTATTTTTTGTGAGAGAATTTATACTCAACAATCCGCAACTAGAAGAGCTAGGCATCAGTCTAAATGATATCCTGAGATGATGATACACGATCAAGACCACACTAGATCTCAATCTACAAAAAGCAGCTCAAATCGCAGCAGATACTACCAGAGATCAGCTACAAAGAGATGGCGCCACCACTAGAGGGATGTTGCATGTGGATAGCGCCAATGGCGATATATTGTCATATTTATGATCGGTAGATTATTATGATAGTACCGTAGACGGACAGTTTGATATTATACAAGCCTACAGACAGCAATGATCTGTACTCAAACCATTTGTGTATGCAAAATTGATGGAAACTTACCCAGTGGGCATAGATGGCAATATCTTGGATGCTTGACTTGACCTATGACCTGGACCAACACCCAACAATGCTGATGGGTGATTTATGTGAAGCGTCTCCATATCCAGAGCACTAAACAATAGTAGAAACCGAACTGCCATCAGAGCACATCTCGCCAATGGAGGAGAAAAGATAATGAGACCATTTTACCAATCACTATGACTCACCAATATCCCAAGTGACAAACCATATGGCTACACTATGTCATTGTGAGCTGCAGAAGAGTCATTGTTTCATCTAGCTCAAGCATATCTCCAACTCTCTACGCCACACGATCAAGTCCCATATGTCAATCCTATCCTGAGCATCACAGATCCATCGGGAGAAATAATATACCAAAAATGAGAGCAGCATCACGAAAGAATCGTACCCAAAGGAGTGGCTTATCAGATACGAAACTCACTCAAAAGACAGTGAGAGGTGAGCCCATACCGACAAGAATGGATCACTTATAGCGGACTATGAGAATATGCTATCAAGAGTGGTACCTCTGACGTAAAAATAAATGGCGTCCCATACGCCAAAGATGGGCTTGTGGCAATATATAATCCAGCGCATACTATCGTCTCACGATGAGGCAATCTAGATAGCAAACCACTGGCAAACAACATGTTGTGAAGTATGCTCAATAAACCGTTTGTGCAAAGATATATAGATGAAGTAGGAGAAAACATCATGTCCACATCCACTACCTACACCAGACCCAACGATCTTCTCCAGTACGGTATCTACAAAGACACAAAAAACAAGGAAGTACCAGACAATATTGCTAGGTATTTGTGGGGGTATTAGTAGTTTGACACCTTATCTTCTCTATAAACAACTAATATAAGTTTAGTCAAATTTTACTTGACTTTTTTTGTTTTATTCTTATATATATTTTATTTATTTCGTTAAACATCACCCTATGGTATTGTGAACCATCAATCCTAATCAAGAAAACACACCAGAACACATTGTATCATCTGACATAGAAACCCAGATAGAAGATCTGATACATTTGGAACAATGACTCCTGCAGAATTTGTTTGAATCATATAGGCAGCGTGATGATGCTGACTATGCAATCATCTGCATCTATGACGAAGACCCAACAGGCACAAAGCAAGGCTCTACCCAAAGAGTACATGCTAGACTCACGAGAGAAAGCGATCAGATGATAGATCTCGTACTCTATCACAATGAAACAGATCGATATGGTGGTGGCAAATCAAGCGCCAAAAACTACAACACAAGAGATAAGCTCATCAAGAGCGATGACAATAGAGGTGTGCCAGGTGAGCGTGTCGCTACTGTAGATGAAGTCATGTGAGACATCCAAGAAGTGATCAATATACGTAAGACACTTCAGACACTCTGATCCAAGCATAGACTACTAGGACGCAAAGCAAATAAAATACTTTCGAAGCTACTGTGAGTATAACACACCAGATGCAAAAAAACTACCATCCAATCTGGATGGTAGTTTTTTTTACGCAACTCTTATGGTATCTTACTGAAGGACTTCTTTGACATACTTACCAGATACCCAACCGTTGGTAGTATTGTCAGGACCAAATCTGATATTGTATCGACCTGACTGCTCTCCTACCACATCTACCGTATCCAACAAATCCAATCTACCCACCTCACTAAATCATAGTCACGCTCATCATCTCACACGCAGATATCATATTCTGTTTTGGAGTACTTGGACTTGCTTGGTCACTATCTGGTCAGGCTGCTGAGCTATCTCATCTACCTTGTCTACTGATCACGTAGCCACTACAACATCTAGTGCTATATCACCAGATCATAGCTGAGCCTGATCGGGCGAGTCTCCATCTGCAGATCATATTGTGCTATCTAGTATACTTTTTGCTTGTGCGTCTTGTACCGCTGACTCACAATCATACTCTTGGAGATATTTTTGAGATCACAGAGCAAACAAAGCGTTTTTGCAGATTTTTTGTAGATTTTCTGAGTCTGCTCATAGGCCTGCTCGGACTCTTTTGGTACTGTCTAGGTTTTTTTGCAACACGGTACTGACTTGCTCGTTTTCCACCTTGTCTACGATACATTCCATATAACTTATGTACTCGGTACACGTAGCTATGTCTGTGTAGGTCTTCATATCATCTATTGCACCAGTGGTAGTGGTACTGGTGTTTGCAGACCTAATACCCAAAAACAACAAAAAACTAAAGAGAAATACCAATAAGAAAGCAAAGAGGGAGTTTTTCATGTATATAAGAAAAAGGCAAAAAAAAGTATAAAATCGAAGCAATTGCTTACACTGTAGATATATCAAAGAAGAAATCAATTTGTAGTGAAGAAATAATTGTATCCTATAGCTTTCGCTCACCCACTGACTCTCTATGCAAAGCAGTCAATATACCACCCAATCACAACTGAGACCCAAGCCAATGAGCTATAGATCTGATATAGGTACCGGATCACACATCCAGTCTAAGCTGGAGTACCGGAAACTCATAGCTCACAATCTCATAGCTCAACAATTCCATATCACAGTCTATAAATTTTGGATTGCCTTCTCTGGCGTACTCATACAACTTCTTGCCAGCTATTTTTTTGGCACTAAAGGGCGTAAGTGGCCAGCGAGAGACTCAGATTTTATCTTGCAAGAGTGAGTGTATCTGTTGGATTTTTGGCATCTGTAGTGTAGATATATCCAACTGCTTGTGATATGATCGGTAGTGAGTATCTCGTGTATCAGACTCCTGACTCAGATCTATGGTAGCTAGATAGGTCTTACTGAGACCGACATACTGTGAGAGTTTTTTGGTATCGGATCAGATCGCGATCAGCATCAGACCTGTTGCCAGAGGATCTAGCGTCCCCGCATGTCAGATTTTTGTCTTTCTAGGAAAAAGTTTCTTGATCTTGTGTATCAAGTCATAGCTCGTATATCAACTAGGTTTATTGATGAGAAGAAACATGATTATTCTAGTATTCCCAAATCTTTGAGGGGACTTAGCTTATCATTGATAAAATAATGTCGGGATTCTTCTGGACTGGATATCTTGATGAGGTCGTCTTCCTGTTGTTGAAGTGCACGTATTTGATCTGGCTGTGTGGGGTCTTGATCCACGATAGTTCTTTTTTCTCTGAGTCTCACTACCCGCTCTCCGTCATACAGTACTCAGTTTTCGTGTCAGAGGTAGTATGGAGCTCGTTCACTATCTAGATACGGTCTCTCAAAATTTTGTATAAAGTTGGTCTCGTCTTTTTCTATCTCTATTTGGTCCCTGATATCTTGGATAGACACGAGCATGTTTTGCCTATTGGTATATGCCTGTACTCATCGATACGCAAACAACAAAGTACCAAAAAATATAAGATATCTCCAGTACAATGTGTTTCTCAAAAACTGATGGTAACGCATGTCTAAAACGTAAAGTGGAAAGCTAAAATCTAAAAGCTTCTCGCATCTCAAGTCTCGTATCTAGATTCTGTATTATTCTCGCAGTATGTATCTATCCTTGATCCCATCATATGGTGATCTGATATGGAGGATATCTCCCATCTTGGCTCATCACTGCTCTAGTCGGATGAGGATGTTTTTGTTGGCCAATTCTGACCAAAACCAAAACTCTGTTTCTTGGTTGCCTCGTGGTATCATATATGCCAGCGTAGACATCTCCTCATGATCTATCGTCCGTATATGCAATGCTGAGAAATCTCCATCCTCGGGTAGATATTGACTTTCAATCAGTATTGGTAGCATATGTTCGGTAGTGTCTACCATAGTATTGGTGTGCGTATCCATATCTACTCCATCTCACAGCTCCTGTATACTGATGATGTGAGGGTTTTCTACTGATGATCTCAGACTATCTAGCATCGGGTCCAATCCCTGGCGAGTAGCTGCAGAAATCACAAAAGTAGATGCTTGCACAAGTTCTGATCATACATCTAAGTATGGTGCGAGCTGATCACGAGCTGATGTTAGTCGACCGTCGAGATACTCACCGATGATCTCCTCATCGCCTAGCATGTCAGATTTGTTTACGATCCACTGGATATTTTTTCTTCGATATACTTCATCATTTTTTGTATATACTAGATAGAGTTTGTGTTGGTGGATCTCTAGTCCGATCTCACTCGTGCCATCTGTATCGCTATCTCTGGTGCGTACATACTGCATCAGCTCACCGAGCAGCACACCAAAATCCTCCCATCCAGACTCCATCCTCCCTGCATCCAGCACAAAGCACAGCACTCTACTTTTCAATATATGTCTGAGGAAATCATTGCCTAGTCATTTGCCATCTGATGCTCCAGCGATCAGTCCTGGTATATCTATCATCACAAAACTTTTTCCTTTGTGTTCTACTACTCATATATTGGGCACTAGTGTAGTAAAATAATATTCAGCTGTTTTTGCTTTGACATTGGAGATGGTGTTGATGATCGTGGACTTGCCGACACTGGGCGTGCCGATCAGTGCTACATCTCATAGCATCTGTAGCTCGAGAGTGAGCTTCTTTTTTTGTCCTGGTTCTCCTAGGAGATGCACTTCGGGGTATTGATTGGATGGTGTGGTGAAGTGCATATTGCCCAGTCATCATCTCCCTCATCTGCATATCATAACTTGCTCATCATGCTGGGTGATGTGAGCGAGGACAGTACCGGTTTCTGAGTTTTTTATACTTGTACCTAGAGGGACTTTGAGGTAGATATCTTCTGAGTCTTTGCCGTATCTGTCCCTAGATCATCCCTGCTCTCACTCATTGGCACGAAACATCACATTGTATCTATATGGCATCAGGGTCCATTCGTTTTCTGATCACACAAAAAACACCGACCCTCAGCGTCAGCCGTCTCCTCCCGATGGTCAGCCAAACGGAATGTTTTTTTCTCTCCTACCAGTAGCCACACCATCTCAGCCCTTACCAGACTGTACAGTGATCTGTACTTCATCAAAAAATTTCATATCCCTATACTATATTCAGCTTTACTAAAAGTGTGTAATTCTTACTCATTATGTATCTATTATCAACCAACTATCCTATGAAAATCACCATCCTTGCTATCTCCGACTCTGACAAGCACTTCTCCAGTGCGATCTCAGAATACACAAAAAGACTAGGAAAATCGGTCACTCTCCTAGATATCAAACCAATAAAACACGGAAGCAAAGACCAAATCATCCAGAAAGAAACAGATCTCCTGATCAAAAAACTAGAAACAAGAAAGAAAAAGTGAGAGAGTATATATCTCCTGTCCAAGGAATGAAAACACCTCACTACTCAGCAAATCGCTAGTATACTCACGCCCTGATCTACCATCACACTCGTGATATGATGACCATATGGTCTAGACGAATCCAAAATCCAACCATATATCAATGGTAGTATATCACTAGGAAATCATACTATGCCTCACTGACTCGCCAAGCTTGTACTACTAGAGCAGGTCTATAGAGTGCAGACTATACAGGCTGGGAAGAGTTATCATTATTAAAGTACTTGGTATTTAATATATATGGAGAAAATTTGCAGATTACCCTTCCTTATCAGCACCCTTTCCAGCCCTGATAGCTCTATGTTCCTCTTCTCTGAGTCTCGCTACATACTTGTAGGTGAGCATATCAGAGTCCTGCATAGCTATCTGTTGAGGAGATACGCTAAAAACTTTTACTTGTTGAAACAGAATTCGTTGGGCGGTGATAAAGTATGCAGAACCTATCACAAAAAGGATAAAAGCTGCAACTGCCATGTCACCTGCGAGACGTTTCAAGATTACCATGTTTTGTTTTCGTTATACACTAAAAGAATGTGTTGAGTATTTCTTTAGTGTTCATTTGTAAAACAATTATATATAATACTTAATTAATGTCAAGTAGAATTAGATTATCTAATACTCATCACTCGTTATTTGTTACTTTCTACCCACCATTTCCTCCTCCAGCATTTTGTCTATTTTTTGTTCTATGGTGAGATTTGAGGCTTTTTTGGTGCGATTGACGTATCTGAGTGTGTATAATACCAGTACAAACTGTATACCCATATACAAAAATATCAATGAAAATCTAAACTGACTCGAAAGTGGCAATCTCGCAATGAAGTATATATTAATCAGCGTAGCGACGGCATTGGTGCCTATCCAATACAGATAATCCTGCCTCTCCAGCAGATCATGCAGACGAAATCTATTGCTCGCAAATATCAAGACACTATTGAGCATACTCCACCCTACACCAAGCAGTACCAATCGGTACACCTGCCCACCAAAAGCATGGATAATACTAAGATATATACCCAGATTGATCAATACAAACGCCACAGCTCTTTGTAATTTGTGATAAAATCAT
The DNA here is from genome assembly GCA_937930555.1 of Candidatus Absconditabacterales bacterium. GTDB lineage: Bacteria > Patescibacteriota > Gracilibacteria > Absconditabacterales > Absconditicoccaceae > JAHDCT01. The sequence continues at coordinate 10,437 of CALHCH010000045.1, forward strand.
ATCTCTCTAAGCAATAGATAATTGACAAAAAAAGCTGCTACCCCAAATCGAAACATCCCTTGCGTAAGCCACATGGCATCAGATCCAAATCCCCTCACAAACAAATATACCTGAAAAATAACCAACAGTACATTCAAAAAACTAATCGTGAAGGTGGTATTTTTGTTGAGTCCAGTGAGAAATTTGTTTCATTGTACCACGGCATCAGAGACAAACGGGATTTTTCTGCCCAAGATCTTTTTACCATGTAGGATTTCTTCGACGAGATGTTCTTGATCTAGAGTGACCTCATCCTGTATCTGAGTATAATACCGCTGTATGCCATATATCACTACATACATCGCCATCAGGTAGATCTGAGAGAGGATCACTGCACTCGGGAGATCATCCTTGGCCCAGAGATATATCAGGATGATGATAGATATATTGAACAATACAAACAGCATATACTTGTCAAAATCAGTAGACTGCTTGCCTACCGCTCACAAACAAAACACAATGAACCCATATATCGCCATCGTCATCACCACAAAAGCCATCACTAGATGTATAAAAGTCACCATATCCATCATCCCTCTCATCTGCCAAAACAGCAACAACGCACTCAAATAATATCATACATGAAAAATCTGCAGTCCGTCTTTGTAATTGTACAGATAGGAACTCAGTCGCAATACTATATGCAATCACAACAACCAAAAAACCTGCTCCGATCACAGATCGGCATAGATATCCACCAATCCCCGTCATCACAGTACCACCAGACTCCAGGCTATCACCAGCGCATGACTAGTAAAAAACTCCTGCATACTATCCAGCGACCATATATTGGAGTCTGGTGTATCGGCACCAGTAGCGGCGTCTCAGTGAGCACTACCACTCAGCGGCACCGTCCCACCAAATAGCAATGCCAGCATCGCTATGAGTGGCAACGCACCCAGTCGCCATACACCGATCACCACAAAATAGAGGATAAATAATATATGTGTAATGAAAAAAAGCACCTGCATATGGTATGTGTAGTGGTGTTTAAGATATTTTCAACCATTGATATATAGTGCATTTGACAAATCAAAAAAACAACTTCCCCTTGCAAAATTTGAATCCATCCGTATACACACTGTCACTTGTTGCAAAAAAATCGTGAATAATCAATATACCAGTCCAAAACTCATATTTTTGAGTTTTTTATCTTCGTAGATCATCTCCTTAGTGTCAGATACATCCACATATATACTTGACGAATATTTTGCAGACGGAGTAATGTCTGTACATATCGTCACGGATCAGCAGATCGTCTCCAAGCAATGAAAACCTGGATGATGGGAGATGGTCACGAGTGATATATCGCTGGACAAAAAGGATGTAGAGAGACTCATAGCACAGCTACACGCAGAGATAGAGAGTAGTGATGATGCATTTGTGGAGATAGATAGGACGCACTCGCAGGTATTGCAGATCGGACCATATAGAGTCGTGGTCGTGCATCCGCCACTCACCAAGAGACTAGAGATCACCGCAGTAAGACCAGTCACCAGTAGGACACTAGCACAGTATGAGCTAGAAGACAAGATACAGACTCGATTGCTCAATGATGCTCGCTGAGTCCTCATCACAGGTGCTCCAGGAGAATGAAAATCAACCTTTGCGACGGCTTTTGTCAATGAGCTCGCCAAGACCGATCAGGTCATCAAGACCATAGAGTCACCTCGCGATCTGCAGGTAGCAGACAATATTACACAGTATAGCTTCTCCCACGCACCACACAATGAGATCAGAGATATACTCCTGCTGAGTAGGCCGGATATAGCCATATACGATGAGGTCAGAAATACAGACGACTTCTTGTTATTCAAAGATCTTAGGCTCACCGGTATATGACTGATATGAGTGATGCATGCCACCAAGGCGATAGACGGTGTACAGAGGATGTTGGGCAAGATCGAGATGGGATTGATCCCACAGGTGATAGATACCATTATATTTATCCAGTGAGGAGCGATCGCTCAGCTATATACCCTAAAACAAACAGTCAAAACCCCAATCGGTATGAACTCCGCAGATCTCGCTCGTCCCGTGGTGCTCATCAAAGACCTCTTGACCGACGAGACCAAATACGAGATGTACAGCTATGGTGATAGCGTGGTAGTAATGCCGACCGATCAAGTCTGAGAATACGCAATGCAATCCAACGCTATAGCGAGGTTTGCCAAGTACGGTCTCCAAGAGCATCTGAGCAACGAACGATGATGTCAATGTATCGTAGAGGTAGAATGACTAAATAGAATCATCGTCTATGTCCCTACCCATATGAAACCAAAAATAATCGGCAAATCGTGAACCCGTATACAACAGATAGAAAAAGACCTGGGCGTGAGTATCGGTGTCAAGGATCTCAATGAAGTATGAGATAGAGGCACAGATAATAAATGAAGAACGAAAAGATGAGGTGGATGAGGAGGATGATGAGGCGAGTGAGGCATAGTCCGAGAGCTCAATGAAGTCAAAAAATGAAAAAAGACAGTCATTCAAATCAAGTTTCCTAGAGATTATGCCCATAGTGAGATCACATGTATGGTCTGAGGCAAACTCATGACATTTGTCGCCAATCACAATGCTATCGTGCAGATTCGTAGGATGAAACTCATACAACAGATACAAGATGGTGAGTTTGCAGTGGTGAGTTAGTTGGTAGTGATTAGTTATTAGTAATTCTACCAAACTCAGAGTAACAATCGTCATTGCAAGACAGGTATGTCATCCTGAGCGCAACGCAGTGGAGTGACCAAAGGAAATACCCAAAGGGTACGAAGGGTCGATGTATCTGGCGTGACAATCTCGTGAAATTATAAGCGGACCTAATATTTTTTATCTACATATTACCATATATCATGAAAAACACACTCTCAATATGATTGCTCTCAATGACAGCTGTAGTACTTGCTGGATGTAGCCAGTCTGCACCTCAAGCTACAGCACCTACACCATCTGTGGATCCGCTCACTGCAGCGCATACAGAATTTGTGGCACAATATGAAAAATGTGAAATCAATGTAAAAGACTGTGCTGCAGTAGGTCGAGATACAGTCATCGAAGGTACTATTACCAAGATACATGATGGTATAGATCTAGTAGATATATCAAACGATCAAGGACCTACGAGAACAATCCCAATACTATCAAATATCCAAGATTGAAGATCCACCGTCTTGGTAAATCAATCAGGCAACAGAATCAGTGTTGAAGACATAAGCGTCTGAGATAACATAAGAGCTGATGTAAGAGCATTTGATAGAATAGAAAATGGACAGCTCACAGAGAAGTTGGGGCAATATGGATATATACAGATCACTCAGCAATGAAATAATTAATAAGTAATATATAATAATTTTTTGAAAATTATGAAAAAAAGAACAATCCTAATTATCAATTTTTAATCATCAACCATCACTTATCATATGAATATATTTCACAACGCAAAAATAATAGCAACTATGGGTCCATCTCTAGACAAGGAGACGGTACTTTCCAAGGTGATCAACAATATCGATACGTTTAGGATCAATCTCACGCATGGTGATGAAGAAACCAAAAAGAAGTATATCCGCATGATACTCAAGCTGGATAGCTCCAAAACCATCATGCTCGATACCAGAGGTCCAGAGGTGAGGACCAGAAACAAAGAAGAGCTTGTACTCAATAAAGGTCAAAAAATACCTATTGAGCATGCAGAATTTTTCAAAGATAGTTTTGATACGCTGTATATCGATTATAATCAGACTCAAGGCATACAAGAAGGCACTATCCTCAATATAGACAACGAATCTGTCATCATTGAGGTCATAAAAAACAAGTGAGATGCTCTAATGGGCAAGGTACTCAAAGGAGGACTAGTACTGATCAACAGACACATTGATTTTGATGGATATATCCCAGAGCTCCCATATATGGGCGAAAAAGACAAAAGACATATCGTACGAGGTATCGAACATAAGATCAACACCATCTCAGTATCATACATCAAAGAAGCAAGCAATGTCGCTGAGATTAGAGATTTCCTCAGGACTGTAGATGGTGAGCATCTCAAAGTAATAGCAAAAATAGAGACCCTGGACGCTATCAAAAACCTCAAGAGCATCATAGAATCAGCGGATGGTATCATCATCAGTCGAAAAAAACTCCTCATCCTGGCAGACGAAAAGAAAGCAACTAAGATCAAAAATGATGCTATCAAGTATTGCAACACCATAGGCAAACCACTCATCCGAAACACTGATATGAATGTAGCAAGCAAAAAAGAATCTAAAGTACACGCAGACACCATCAGAGAAAAAATAGCAGAATGAATCGATGTGTTTATGCTCACGAGAGACTCGGCTGTAGCAGAAGAACCAATCGAAAACATCTTCAAACTCTACGAAATCATCAATGAGGAGCAGATACCTACTATCACCGACTACTCACTCAAGCAAGTAAGCATATCAGAAGACGACACTATCTCAGACTACATAGCATACAATGCATACAGGACCAGCAAAGAAATGCCTATCAAAGCTATTATATGTCCTACTGAGTCAGGATACACCCCTGCCAGACTCGCAGCTCTCAAGCCATCAGTACCCATAATAGCATTTACCAAAAACGACATGGCATATAGATACCTCAATCTCTTGCGATGAGTCAAGGGCTATAAGATAGCTGACACCTTTGAGTACACCAATATCAAACAAATCGGGAAGGAGATCATAAGGATATTGTTTAAATGAAATATCTCCCTAGACGACAAAATCCTCATCGTCCACTCCTCTCTGGAGCAAAACAAAGCAGGTATGATCAATGGTATGGAGTTGTATAAGTTTAAGGATATATAGGACAGAATACAGAATTAAGAGCAAAGAATTGAGAGCGTAGCAAGACAAAAAAAATGACATAAACAGCACGTTATCCTGAGCGAAATATTTTGCATGCAAAATATGCAATCGAAGGATTTCGGGAAATTATAAGTGAGACTCTTGTGCTTGAGCGATTACTACCTCATCAGCAGTGTGATTAAGAGAAACCTTGATGAGCAAGAAAGATAGATAGAGATACATATTCAGCTTACACCACTCTTGCAGTGGTGTTTTCTTTTCGTATAGTATACATCATCTACTTACTCGACCATATATCCATGAAGATCAAGATCACTCATGACAAAACAGGACGATATGTCGCAGAGCTTGTCGGTATACAGTGAGCATATGCTCAATGAAAAACTCCAGGAGATGCGGTGAATTTCTTGATAGATGTATACAAAAACATCGAAGATATAAAAAATCAATCTAGCAAACAGTCATTTACCATATAAATAAGATACCATGTATCCAAAACTCACAAAAGTTCTACCTCAAGAGAACCATCAAATCTATGTAGAATACGATGATGGAAGCTCTGGTATCATTAATTTTTCACCTGATACAAAACCTCGCTACAAGCTTTTTGAAGATCCTACATATTTTGCAAAAGCACATCAAGAACACAATGCCATAGTACGAGATGAACAGATGGATGTCTGTGGTGATCGATGTTATATGCAGATCGCAAAATAATTTTTTATAATAGTTAAGTTTAATAAACATGCCAGAAATTTGTCGTTTTTTGGGTATATCCATTTTGATGTATTTTGAGGATCACAATCCTCCACATTTTCATATCAGATATAATGAATTTGAGTGAGTCATGGAAATACAATCACTAACATTGATGCGTGGCAAACTTCCACCTAGGATACTTGCTCTAGTAGTAGAACGATCATCCATACATCAATCAGAACTCATGCATAATCGAAACCTAGCAGTAAGTGGTAAGCAGGTGCAGTTAGAAAAAATACCGCCTCTTGTATAGATTTTCTACAAATTCTCTTTTCTAATTCTAGATTCTACCTTCTAATTCCAGTCCATATGTCCCTCCCACTACGAATCCTCATATTCCTCGCGTCACTCCTATGACTCGTCAAATCTTCTGACTATTTTACAGAGTATAGCGAAAAACTTGGTCTCATTTTTGGGATGAGTAGTTTTATCATATGAGCGACGATCGTGGCTCTAGGTACATCGCTCCCAGAGCTGATATCGGGTATATATGCTGTGACAGGAGGATGACTGTCTGAGTATGTGATAGACTGAGCCGTAGGATCCAATATAGCCAATGTACTCCTGGTATTTGGATTTGGTGCGATACTCGCCAAAACCCTCAAAGTAAATAATCAGCTGATCGATGTAGATCTCCCATTCTTCTTTATCTCTATGGCGATGTTTTTGTTTTTTGCCCGAGACGGAGCGGTGACGCGACAGGAGTCGATATTTTTGTTGGCTTTTATTGTTATATTTATCCTATATAGCATACAGAGTGGTGAGCATAGCGAGACATTGGACGACCAAGTAGATGAGCATATAGCATCCACCAACAAAGCAAAAATACCTGGCTATGTAGGTATTATATTGGTGTGTATGTGAGTATTGGCGATCAGCGCCAAGTATTTTATTGATAGTATATTGGAGATATCGACCATACTGGGAGTAACATCATCACTCCTCACACTGTCTGTAGTAGCTCTGGGGACATCACTACCAGAGGTACTCACCTCTATGGCAGCCATCCGCAAAGGCAATCACGGTATAGCGATAGGAAACGTCTTTGGATCCAATACATTCAACCTCACACTGATCACCGGTATACCCGCATTTTTCTGACCATTGGAGGTGTCAGAGTTTACTCAGATGTATGGATTTGCATTTTTGGTGATTGTGACACTGGTAGCGATATTTATGACGCAGGACAACAAAATCCAGAGACGAGAATGAATTTCACTCCTCCTGCTCTACCTCGTATTTATAGCCAAGCTAACTGCGATTATATAATAGTTGATAACAATCGTCATCCTGAATGTCATCCTGAGCTTGTCGAAGGGTGAACATGAAGGATCTCATGAGAAAAAATCCTTCGTTCATTTATTCTCGCACCCTTCGACTTCACTGCGTTTCGCTCAGGATGACAGACTCACGTACATCCAATATTTTACCCAGCTCAACCATATGAAAAAACATCCACAAGCACAACAGATCAAAACACTCCTAGAGCAAGCGAATAAGATTGCGATTTTTGGTCATCGCAATGTGGATGGTGACGCACTCGGCTCCTGTCTCTGACTAGGACAACTCTTAGAAAACCAATGAAAAGATATCTCATACTATACCACCGAACAACCATCAAGCTCATTTGATTTTTTGGATGGAACGCAAAAATTCAAAACGAAGTTTGATTATCATCCGCACTATGATCTACTCGTCTTCTTGGATACGGCAAATCCTACTCAGCTACTGGCTGATATATGGGTATGACATGAGAGATACTTCAATGATATGCCTACGCTGGTCATAGATCACCATATATCCAATACTAGATATGCAGACACCAATCTCGTAGATGATAGCTCTATAGCTGCCTGTGAAATCGTAGCTGAGCTGATACATGACTTGTATCCAGAGGAGATAGACGAGCTCATCGCGACCTACTTATTTTTGTGATTGTCTACTGATTCTGGGCATTTTGTTTATGAGAGAGACTCGGCGAGGACCTTTGGGGTTGCTACATATCTGCTGAGTCACTGAGCCGACAAACGCTCTATCGTCTCCAATCTGTATAGAGCAGCATCATACAAGAGTATCAAATTTATATGAGTGCTCACAGACAGAATCACAAAAATCAATAATGTGATCTACACCTACTATCGTCACGAGGAACTAGAGGAGTATGGCATCGACAAAGAAAAAGCGGATAGCATACTAGGCATCATGACCCGTATCGCTCACGATGGGGTATTTGCACTCATCAAGATACATGATCACGAATCGCCTCCGTTTCTCAAAGCATCTCTTAGATCTAAGTCGGGATCCAAACCAGGCATAGATGTCTCGGAGATTGCGTCTAGGTTTGGTGGATGAGGTCACAAGGCAGCAGCAGGACTCAAGACAGAGATAGGAGATGATCGAGAGCAGAGTCTGGAGGAATTTGTGGGGAAGCTAGGATAAAAAAAGAGTAGAGAATTTTATTCTCTACCCCGAATTTGGTTTAAAACTAAATCTAAAGATTGACACCATCTTTATCTAAGAAAACAAATGAATCATATGATGTAGAGTGAACAATAACTAAATCAGCTGTAAATAACTTTCCACCAAAGTTGAATCCTTGTTGAGACAGAACATACAAAGGCTGCATTCCTCTTCCTGCCCCAGTTACTTTCAACTCAAGAGACTCTAAATTGGATTTAGTTATTAGATTAGATTGAATTAGCTCTACGGCATATACAGAACTCATCAAAATTTGATGAACCAGTAGAGATTTATTCCCTTTATTGATTCGATCAATTTCTTTAAGAAATTTCTGAGTTCTTTTACCTACCAAGGTGCCCTTTAAGATTAGACCAGTGCTCAAACAGCTTTTTGGCTGCGAGTCATAAACCCACTCATCATTTTGGTTCTTAACAATTGTTGAGTCAAATAAACTGATTGATGTCTTATTTATTTTACTTAATACATTTTTATTAGTCATATTTTTGTTTTTTGATTCATCTATATATAAATATATAATATTATTTGTCAATAGAAACTTTCTCTCTTGCAAACACCTCAAACAAGCATACCACTAGAAACATTCGTCGTATTTTCTAAAAAAATAGTCCTATGCTCTCCACTACTATTGTGTTATTTACTCTGCTCATCATCGCTTCGTTGGTGCATCACCTAGCCAAGATCTGGAAGATACCATATACTATATTGTTGTTTATCGTGGGGATACTCCTCGTCCCGCTCAACGCTTTTTTTGGTCGAAACTTTGTAGAGACGCTCTCGCTTACTCCAGAACTTTTGTTTTATGTATTTTTGCCTGTACTGATTTTTGAGGCGTGATACCACATACAGTATAGGCAACTCACCAAAAACTACACCACCATATGGACACTAGCCATCGTATGACTCGCTATATCTACCGCCATAGTAGGGCGATGAGGGCGATGGTTGCTCAATATGTTTGGTATACAGGTACCACTAGGAGCAATGTTATTGTTTGGTGTGATTATCTCATCTACGGATCCAGTAGCAGTGCTCGCGATATTCAAGGATCTCTGAGTACCCAAAAGACTTGCTCTGATATTTGAGTGAGAGAGTCTGTTCAATGACGGTATCGCAGTGGCGGTATTTTTGGTGATGCTGGAGATCATGCGTGTATGAGTGCTGGATAGCTCATCGCTGCTATGAGGTGTGGGTGATTTTTTGATGATGGTGCTGTGAGGTATCGTATTGGGTACGCTGATGTGACTCCTGTTTTCTACATTGATCAAACACATCAAAAACAATGAACATGTCGAGATCACCCTCACGATGGTGTTGGCGCATGTGGTGTTTTTGCTGGCAGAGTATGTGACGCACTATGTAGAGCTATGATCGCGAGATATCAAGATCTCTGGCGTGATCGCTACTGCCTACGCTGCCATCATCATGGGCAACTACGGCAAAACCAAGATCTCACCCAAAGTCGAGGCTTATATGGGAAAATTTTGGAGCTTCTTCTCGTTTGTGACCAATTCACTAGTGTTTCTCTTGATGGGAATGATGGTGCAGTATATCTGAGTCACGCGAGAGATACTACTCCCCTCGCTGCTAGTGGTGATCGTATTATTGGTGCTAGCTAGAGCGCTGAGCATCTATATACCCATAGGCATACTCAATCTCAAAAACAGACAAAAAATACCCAAAAAGCGGCAACACTTACTCGCTCGATGATCACTGAGATGAGCGTTGGGATTGATGTTGGCGTTACTAATACCTGATAGCTTTACACTCCCAGGTTGGGGATATGATTTTTCAGCCAAGAGTTTTGTGCTCGCACTCACGATCACCTCGATTATGTTTTCGTTGATCATACGTGGACTGAGTATACAGACGCTGATACGCAAGCTCAACATCGGCGGATTAGCTGATCTAGAGGAGTTTGAATTTTTGGAGTCTCATATATTGGTATACAATCGTATCATCCAAAAAATACAATCTATGACAAGTGCCTATGAGATATCTCCAGGCATATCAGAGTCTCTCATAGCCAAATACACTGCCAAGATGGATGAAGCATCGCTCAAGATGCAGATGTTTTTGGATACACATCCAGAGAGTGATCAGCTAGTGAGCAAGGCTCTTACACTGCACGCTTTGGGTATAGAGCAGGAGCATCTGCACGAGATGTTTGTGTACAATGAGATCACGGAGCAGATATTTGCCTCTCGTAGCGCCAAGATACAGACACAAGCAGCGAGAGTCGAGAGTGGTATCCCGCAGATCAGATGATTTAAGTCTAGTACGGATATCAGACCGCAGAGTCGATACCCTATAGAGCGTCTCATATATCGACTCAGTGCCTGTGATCAAGGCGATGCTCACAATGAATACATCATCTCCAGGACCAAATATATTGTCACAGAAAACGTGATCAATGATTTGAAGGCATTGCAAGAGGTGGATTTTGGCTACGATCCATCACATCTCAAAAAAGTAATCGAGCTATACCAAAAATTTCACCAAAACGCACGTGAAGAGATGGTAGAATACGGCGGCAAAGATGAGCAGTTTGCAAACTCTATCAACGAACATCTCTTGAATAAAAGTATCATAAGAAGTGAAGAGCAACTCATACAAGAACTCTACCACAAGGATATGATCACAGAAAAAATCTATCAGCAGTTTGTGGAAGAAATGGATACCGAGATTTGGAAAAAACACTAGAAAGCTTCTATCGCAAATCCGCCTCAACTCTTCTCTCTCAAGTCAGGAGCACGTAAGATATTCATAATTTCGCAAGCTTACAAATAGACATTCAGATCAACATCAGTATAAGACAGAATACATCAAATATAGGTAGTTACTTGATGCGATCATAAAATTATCTGATAGTCTCAAAATCTACGTATCTAAAAATCTATATGGAAAAACAAACTACACTTACTACTTCCATATAAGCTAGGACTAAAAAAACGAGGGATATAGTTGTAAACAAAAAGAGCAGAAATAGTGCATCTATAAATCTTAAAATCTACGTATCTAAAAATCTAAATGGTGGGGTGGCCGAGTTAATTGAATACCTATATATGCAGAGCGAAGTGATAGCATATATGGTTATATTCAATATATATCGTAACAAGAAAACAGAACTAGAAATACAAACACAAAAAAGATAGTAAAATAAATTTGATGGTGGGGTGGCCGAGTGGTCGAAGGCGCTACCTTGGAAAGGTAGTGTGCATTCATTTGTACCGAGGGTTCGAATCCCTTCCCCACCTAATTAATACCACACAAAACTAATCAAGTAAAAAGTTGAAAAAAATATTTTTCTAGCTATACTCTATATACTATTCTATTTAACTTCTGTTATGAGCTCACTAGAACTCAATGCTGTATTTGTAAAAAATGACTGATGATATGCAGCATATATTGCTGAGATCACAGGCATAAATTCTCAATGAGCAACTCTTGAAGAAGCTCAAGAGAATTTGAACGATGCATTTGAGATGATGATGGAATGTCGTAGAGAAAAAGCAGAAGATGAACACTCAACCACCCTCTTCTCTTTTAATCCATTGCTCCAGTCGTATCATGAAAAGACAAGCACTCATCAAGCGACTCAAAAAGCATAACTGCATCCTCAAGAGAGAATAAGCAAAACATAGTATCTACGAAAACATCAATACTTGAGAAGCAACTACCGTACCTAGACACAAAGAAATCAATACCTATACCTGAAAAAGCATATGTAGAGATCTCAATATACCAGTAATAGATCAGAAGTAATTAATCTATTCCACAAAAAATTGCAGTCTGTCTTCAGGCTGCAATTTTAGTTCTACCATACACTAGCCATCTGCTATTTTTTCACTATACTACCCCACAATGATATTCCAACTCAAACAAACCTCCCAAGACTTCTATGTCTCCGAAAATCTCCCCTTCCAGCTCTCAGGCTCGGGGGATGCATTTTACGTACAGATCAGCAAGAGAAACATCACGACTCACGATATCATCGATCATCTCCGCAAGGAGCTGGGTATCACGCGTATGTCGCTAGGTATCGCAGGTCTCAAGGACAAGAGAGCTATCGCCAAACAGCGAATCTCCATCTATGATAGAGCTCTCCGCAAAGCCGGTGGAGAGAAGGTATTTGTAAATACTCTCAAGGATATCTGCAAGGTCGTGACCACTGGCAGACATCACACACCGCTCAATATGTCCACCCCCATTACCAACACCTTTCATATCACGCTCACCTCTACCAAAAATCTCTGACAAACAGAAAAACAAAAAGCACTCCAAATCGTTGAGAATTTACTAGATACGTGATATCCCAACCTATTTGGCGAGCAGCGTTTTGGTATCAATGGGAGGAATGCGAGACAGGGCTATGAGATCATGACAGGACAATCCAAGGAGAAGTTTCAAAAATGAGAAGCGATATTTAAGCTCCAAGCATATGCTAGCAAAGTATGTAATGACTATATACAGCGTAGAGTCAGAAAAGATCTCCTCCTGATGGATGGTGATATAGTGACTCGATCAGATAGTAGCAAGTCGCTATATGGTATCTATCACGAGAGTGATCAGACTATACATCACGTAGATATCCGTAGCGATGAGCAGTCATTTTGGTTTGTGCCTAGTGTGACTGGTGAGGTATTTCCATATGCTCCATATATGGTCGCTACTGCCCCAGTCCCAGGATACAACTGTGCCATACCAGATACCACTACACCTGCAGGCGAGCGAGAGGCCAATGTACGATCTCGTCATCATCTCGATCCACAAAGTATGAAAAAATACAGCTCCTACCCAGTATATGGTCTCAGGAGGCCGATACGAGTCACGCCGACCCAGACCAAGGTACAGTATAGATGAGACGATCTGCTCATAGATTTTACCCTTCCAAGCGGATCATATGCAAGTATCGTGTTTGACTTACTGGAGGAGAAGTTGGGGTAATTATTTCGCACTACGTAATATATTCAAACAAAAAAGGAAGATGAGAGTATTCTCAAACTTCCTTGAAAACTACGCATTCATTGGCGGTGGGTTTATCTTTTTCAAAAGCAAGAGAAGAATAATTAATTGAGCGAACAGCGGAATAAAAGAAAGACAAAGAAATGAAAAATAATTTAACCTAACAAGATGTATTTTCAGTAAATCATCAACATTTTCAATTCTTCTATTAGTGTACGACCCATTAAACAATTCTTGTAGCTGATCAAGTGTAGCTGGAAGATGCCATTTACACAAAAAGAATAGGATAGTAGCCAAATGAAAGCTAGCTAAAATAGTAGCAATACTCATAATGAAATATATTTGATTCTACAGAAATAATTCCTCTGCAACGAAAATATATATATTTATTTTAAATATTCAATAGTAACTGTCAATATTTTCAATTTATTGACTACCATTCACTACGTACTTCCCTACACTAACCATACCTCAAAATCTAGGTTTTCGAGAATACCTAGATTTTTGTTTTCTTGCCCAACTCGTCCAATTCATCTAATTTTACCAACCTACCACTATGACTACTTTCAAAGATCTCTGACTGGCACCCAAATTTCTGGATGTGCTAGATGCAGAATGATACCATACGCCGACTCCTATACAGGAGCAGTCTATCCCTGTGGCATTGCAGGGGCAGGATATTTTTGGGTGTGCGCAGACGGGTACGGGCAAGACGGCATCGTTTAGCCTTCCTATGCTGCAGCTGCTGGATAGTACGCACGATGATAGTCAGTGACGCAAGGATCGTGTGTGGATCCGCAGTCTGATCGTCACGCCTACGAGGGAGCTGGCTATCCAGATCGGAGAAAACCTGCGTAAGTACTCACGCAAAACTAATCTCAGAAATACCGTGATATATGGTGGGGTCAAGCAAGGCAATCAGGTCAAAGCACTGCGTAAGGGTGTGGAGATATTGGTCGCTACGCCTGGGAGGCTCCTGGATCTCATAGACCAAAAACACATCAATCTCACCAAGGTGGAAGTACTCATCCTGGATGAGGCCGACCGTATGATGGATATGTGATTTATCCACGATATCAAAAAAATCAACAACCATATACCCAAAAAACGTCAGACACTGTTTTTTTCTGCTACGACGACGGACAAGGTGATGGATCTGGCTGGGCAGTTTTTGACCGATCCTGTGCAGATCACGGTCACGCCTGCCTCCTCTACCGTAGATACCATAGACCAGACCCTATATACACTGACCAAGCAAGACAAAAAAGCGCTCCTCACCGACATATTCAACAACACAAAAATAACGAGTGCGGTCGTGTTTACTCGTACCAAACACTGAGCCAACAAAATCGAAAAACACCTCAATAAAATATGAGTCAAAGCCGCTGCTCTACACGGCAACAAATCACAAAACCAAAGACAAAAAGCTCTCAAGGCACTCAAGGATGGGTCTATACAAGCACTGGTAGCTACAGATGTAGCAGCGAGAGGGATAGATGTATCACAGCTATCACATGTGATCATATTTGATGTGCCGGTGGAGCCTGAGTCCTATGTGCATCGTATCGGGAGGACAGGGAGAGCTGGAGAGACTGGACATGCTCTCATGTTTGCCGATCCTTCCGAAATCAAACTACTCAAAGACGTCATCAAGCTCATCGGCAAAGACATACCACTCGTGAAGGATCATCCGTTTCATCTGGATTTCAATTCTCTCAGCAGAGAGCAGATCGCCGAAGCAAGCAAAAAACCACCTAGAGGTGGCAGATGAGGATGATGACAGAGAAGCTGAGACAATAGATGATGAGGTGGTGGAAGAAAATCGGAAACTACATGATCCGAGAGAAATCGATGACAATGAAGTAACTCAAGATGAGGTCGCAAAAGAAGCAAGCCATCAAATGAAAAAAGAAGTGGCGGATGAGACAATTCCAAATTTGGTCTCAGATCAGGTGAGTGATCTAGCCCAAAGCCGAGACCTGACTCTAAAAAATTTGGAAGAAAGCCTAAAAGCTGATGAAATAGATCAGGTGGTGGGAGGAGTAGAAGAGGATAGATTACAGCACATTTCGGTAGCTTCAGGTAAGTAAGCTTTGCAGTAAGATTATCTACTCGCCTACTATATATTACTTTCTCAAACAATCGTCATTCAGAATCGGATAGCTTCAGGCGAGCGAAGAGAGACTAGAAGATATGCGATGAAGAATCTAGACATATCTAGATAAAACGTGATACTATACACCGCCTGTATCCTTCGGTCGTTTCTCCCTCTGGATGACAAAGTATTATATCAACTTCAAATACACAAACACCTCATCACCCTCACCTATACGAAGTTCTTTACGGACTTCTTTTTTTAATGGCAAGAGATACTTGCCAGTGTCTTTGTCTGGAAATAAGCTCGTGTGTCGAGTATAAAATCCTATCCTCACTTCTACCTTGACCGATTTTCGTCATCTCTTTTTGGGTAGCAAGGCTTGAGTTTCTTGGATGATATTGGAGATATCTACTGGCACATGTACAAAATGCCAACTCGCCTTGGCGGTAGCTGGAGATCGTAGTCGTATTTTGGCTGAGAAAGAGAGATCTTGAGTCATTATTTAGAAGACTTATCGATAAAATCTTCAACACTTACAGATTCATCAAATACAGTATCTATTCGTCAAGATTCATTGATATATCCAGAAAAAGTTTTTCTCCAATTTCTTGTAGAATTAAGAAGTTGATCAGGTGTTTTGTTGATAGCTATATCAAGCTCATCTATCAACCATCGTCTCAATTCCTCGACAGCTCACTCTTCTTTTGTAAAATCTTCTATAGGTATATCTAATATAGCAAAAAATCGTTTTGTGAAGTGCTTATGTTTTCATGAAGAGAGTAAGCGAGGTCAATTAATCAACTGATTGGCTGATATATTTATTCAAATCTCCTCTGGTATTTCATGTAAGATATTTTCTGCATATGTCTCATCTCCAGTAACCGTACCAGCAACAGCAGGTCATCGTTTACCAGGATCATTCTTTTTGGTCCAAGCTCTTTGAGCCAACAGCATATCTCACTGTGAATTCATAATCCAACAAGCACTCACACGATATATCTCATCTAGAGATACATCACTACGCTCCTTGTAATATAATACATTATCATTCATATCCACTACAGGTATTTTTGCCATCATTACTACTACCATATAAAATTCTTACCAACCATATACTATCCTACTTCCACACTATCTGAGATTTTGTTTGAAATCACACACTCTCAGACTTCTTGTCTTTACCTGCAGATTTTTTATTTATTGTTTTGGCTTTCTTGGTCGTGAGAGCTGTAGATTTTTTGGTAGATCAGGAGCTCTTGTTTGGGTCGGTTTTGGCGCTGAGACTCACTCTCGATCTCTCCATATCCACATCTAGCACCCATACATCCAACTGCTCTCATATACTCACTACATCAAACACATTGGACACATAGCTATCTGCTATCTGAGATTTGTGGACGAGTCAGTCGTTTTTGAGTCCTATATCCACAAACGCTCAGAAGTCTGTGATATTGCGTACGATACCCTTGAGTTTCATTCATTTTTTGAGATCTTCGATGCTGAGTACATCGGATTTAAATCCTGATTCGTCAAAATCCTCGCGAGGATCTAGTCATGGATCTGCAAGCTCTCTCACAATGTCTTCCAACGTATGGAGACCGATATCGTAGGTCTGTGCGAGATGATCTAGATCAGCATCTGCTGGCCATATATACGGGAGGGTCAGTGATTTTTTGGAGATATTATATTCTGATTTTAGTATAGTATACACTGTCTTGTATGACTCTGGATGGATACCTGTACTATCCAGCTGCTCCTGAGCAGCAGCAATACGGAGAAATCACGCACATTGCTCAAACGCCTTGGGTCAGAGTCAGGCGACCTTCTTGATCTGAGTTCTCTTGGCAAATGTACCGATCTCCTCTCTATGGGTCACGATATTGGTGGCGATCTTGCTGCTAAGTCAGGCAATATACTGCAACAATGACGCAGAGGCTGTATTGAGGTCTACCCCTACCCTATTTACTGCGTTTTCTATATGATTGTCTAGCTTTTCTTTTAGGAGCTTTTGGTCTACATCGTGCTGGTATTGACCTACTCATAGAGACTTGGGATCGATTTTGACATAAGTGGAGAGCGGATCTTGGATACGCTGAGCGATATTGATAGCGCCACGGATAGTCACATCCAGATCGGGATACTCGGCCGTAGCCAGCTTGGAAGCACTATATACCGATGCTCCCGCCTCACTCACGACTAGATACTTGGTATCTAGTGAGTGTGCCTGTATCAGATCAGCTACGAGCTGCTCCGACTCACGAGAAGCAGTGCCATTGCCGATACATATCAGCTGTATATCGTGAGTCTGTATGAGTGAGAGAAGCTTGTTCTGAGCTGTCTCCAGAGATTTCATCGGATAGATCACATCAGAGGCGAGATATTTGCCTGTATGGTCTATCACCGCTAGCTTGCATCCTGTCCTGTATGCAGGATCAAATCACATCATCGTCTTGCCTCTCACTGGAGCTCCCAACAATAATTCTTCAACATTTTGACCAAAAATATCTATAGCCTCGCGATCGGATGTTTCTTTTTTGGCTGATCTGAGTTCTCTCTCTAGGGATGGATGGAGAAGTCTTTTTATCCCTTCTTGGAGCGAGAGGAGGAGTGTCTCCTGGAGATCGGATGCACCGTGAGGCACCAATATTTTTGTTGCTTGAGTGAGGCTAGATGCTTCACTAAATGACAATTTGACACGCAGTTGTTTTTCTTTTTCTGCTCTGGAGATAGCGAGATAGGCGTAGTTGGGCATCTGCGAGAGAGGCTTGGTATACTCTTTGTAGTTTTCGTACACACTATGCTCTTGGTAATGTTTGGTCGGAGTAGTAGTGAGTGGGACAGTATCCTGCTGGGTGTCTTTGATCTGAGCGCGTAGCTCTGGATGATCTGCGACGATCTCAGCGACGATATCCATCGCTCACTGGATCGCTTCTTGCTGAGATGTTACACTCGTCTTGGGATCTCCACTATCCACGATATATGACTCCGCCAGAGTGGCAAACTCCGCACTACTGATCTCACACGCCAGCAAGATATCAGCAAGTGGCTGGAGTCCTTTGGCGATAGCTTTGGTAGCGCGAGTGTTCTTTTTATCCTTATATGGGCGATAGATATCCTCTAGCGCACTGAGTGTCTGTGCATCTTGTATGGCAGCACGTAGCTCATCAGTCAGCACATCTTTTTCTGTCATCAGACGCAAGATATCATCTTTTCTCTCGATGAGTTTTTGTTGATATGCGTACAATTCTTCAAAATCACGCAACTGCTCGTCCGTTGCACCACCCGTCATCTCCTTACGATAACGCGCAATAAACGGTATAGTATTGCCTTCTCGGATCAGAGAGATAATACTACGCACATATGTTTCTTCTATTCCAGTTTTTTGAACTATTTTGGTGACAAGGTGAGACATAATCTATATATGGTAAAACACATACAGAATATGGATGTAGTGAGTAATTTCATTGGGAAAGTATACTAACTATATACCAGACACGACATCAAACCCCTTGCGATATGATCCAAGAAGCGCAAATCAATGGCAGATACAATCTGGAAGTATGGTTTTAAGTTTTTTGGTGACGGTATTGATCGTAGCGCCACTCCCAAACACATCATCTATCAATAAAATATTTTTTGATGATTTCTGAACCGATAACACATCTATCTCAAACAACTTCTCAGCATTTTCTATTCTATTACATATACCTTTTACTTTTTTTTGTGGTTTTCTCCCCACAAAAGTATTGGTATCAGTAGAGATAAATTTCAACTGAGGATAGCGTTTTTTGAGTTGTGTCTGTATATATTCATTGAAGCTAATCTGCCTCGTTACATTGTTTGGTACTACCAATATTGTATCTATCTCCAAATCCTGCAACAGTCAGTCAAACCTTGCATCAAAACTCTGTGTATAATAATCATATATCTCAGCCTTATCCTGAAACTCTTTTACACTTTCCATTATCATATAATTATGTGACTTATGAGCATCAATTTTGTCCACTCCATTGTACCACAATCCATCCAACCATACCTTATCTTGACATGTTTTGTATTCTGATGTGAGCGACCACAGCTTGGAACTTGCATCATACAACCCATACTCAGCACGATACTGATCCAACAATAGATATACCCCAAAAAATCTCAAAAGCACTCAAGAATCGGTATCATTATTTATCTCAGGGAAATTTTGCTTCATGTATGCATCAAACTTGTCTTGTAGCACCTCATCTGATGTGATATACACCTGAGCAAAGGTATTGTAGAGAAGATTTGGCTTGATGCTCTGTCATCACTGCTGATGGAGATCTAGTATATGCTCCACATCCGATATACACTGCTGCATATACTCTTTTCATCTACCCAAAAGATATCATTTCTTAAGAAATTTTTCAGCCTTGGTAATTACCTTACCATTATGCTTGAGTGTAAAAGTAGTCAGCCCATCTTCTCTCACAATATCTAACGATGTCCCGCCTGTAGCATAATACAACACTTTTGGTGGAGTTCATTCTTTGTATATCTTTCATTCGATGAGCAATTTTTTGAGATGACGATGGATCATCTCTTTGCTGATTCAAAAATATTGATGCAGTGAATGTACATCCATTTTTGGATGATTAGTGATATGCTGCAAAATAAGTTCACGAGTGTTTGTTTTCATGAGATGATATAAGTACTAGGCATAGTTCTTAGTTCGTAGTGAACTATATACTATGAACTATACAGAAAACATCAGTATAATGCAAATTCTTTTCTACTTTTTTTACACTCACAACTCACTACAATAGTAATATTCAAATTTTCAGTTTTCGCTTTATTATATGCCCACTATCCTAGATATCCGCAACCTAACAATAACTGCTCCCCACAAGATCTTGTGTGACAAGGTAGAATTTTCGCTCAACTCGGGATCCAAGGTCGCATTGGTCGCCAAAAATGGTGCTGGGAAAACATCTCTCCTCAAGGTGCTGGCTGGAGTGGAGGAGGCATATGAAGGCGATATCACCTATGCACCACACATCAGGATGTGATACCTCCGTCAAGACGAGCAGTTTGATCAGGAGCAGACGGTGATGGATACATTGTTTCTCCATGATTCACCTGAGTGACAGCTGATCAAACAATATGAGCTGGCACTAGCATCTGGTAGTGAGGACATAGCAGATCTGGTGACACAGATACAAGAGATGGATGCGCGAGACTATGAGACCAAGGTCAGTATCGTCATCAACAAGCTCAAGCTCCACGAGATATTAGAAAGACCCATTAAGCTCTGCTCTGGTGGCGAGGTCAAGCGTGTCGCGCTGGCCAGAATTCTTATCGACGATCCCGATCTCCTCATACTGGACGAGCCGACCAATCATCTCGATGTAGAGATGATCGAACGACTCGAAGTAGAATTATCGAGATCGAAGCGCACACTTTTGTTGGTGACTCATGATAGATATTTTTTGGAGCGTGTGTGCAATCAGATATTGGAGTTGGATCACGCTCAGATATATAGCTATCCTGGCAATTATAGTAGATTTTTGGAGCTCAAACAAAAGCGTGAGGATGATGAGGATATGCAGCGTCATCAGCTCAAACAAGTGATGCGCAAGGAGCTAGAATGGATACGCAAAGCGCCTAGGGCGAGGGAAAATAAGTCGAGTTTTAGGACCAAGGCATACTACGAGCTAGAGGACAAATACAAATGACTAAAGAGAGAGGAAAGGATAAAATCACAAAAAATCGAGATCGATCTCGCTGAGCGTAGACTGGGCGGCAAGATACTTCGTCTACACAATGTCTACAAGGCGTTTGGTGACAAAAAAATCGTGGAAAAGTTTAGCTATGATTTTCGTGCGTGAGAGAGAGTAGGGCTGATAGGCAAAAATGGTGTCGGGAAGAGTAGTTTTATCGATCTACTGATGGGTAGCTCACTCCCCGACTCTGGGGATATACGCCGTGGCGATACCATACATATGGCATTGTACCAACAAAAACAGCAACCTCTCAACAAGACAAAAAAAGTCTTAGATATCGTCAAAGACAAAGCAGAATATATCACTCTGGGCAAAGGCAAAAAGATCTCCGCATCACAACTACTGGAGCAGTTTTTGTTTTCTCCCAAACAACAACACCAAAAAGCATATACCCTCTCTGGTGGTGAGCGTCGTCGTCTCCACCTCCTCCTGATCTTGATCACCAATCCCAACTTCCTCATCCTAGACGAGCCGACCAATGATCTAGATATACATACCCTCCAGGTCCTAGAAAACTTCTTGCTCAACTATGCGTGATGCCTAGTGATCGTGAGTCACGATAGATTTTTTATGGACAAGGTCGTGGATCATCTGATGGTGTTTGAGTGAGATGGTGTGATCAGCTGATTTCCCGGGACATATACCGAACGATTCGAACATAAAAAAAATAAACAATCCGTCATCCTGAGTGAAGCGAAATGAAATGGAGCGAAATCGAAGGATCTCGAGAGCCAGCAACCTGACGAGATTCTTCGCTATGCTCAGAATGACGTAGTGACTAAACACATCCAAAAGAAAAAATCTCTCTCCAACAAAGAGCGTGAAGAATACGCTATGCTCTCCAGCGAAATCGAACGCCTAGAAACCAGAAAAGAACAAATAAACCTAGAGCTATCCACAGGCACACTAGACCATACAGCGATCAAAACACTCAGTACAGAACTAGCAAAACTCGTGACTAAGCTAGATGAATACGAGAGCAGATGGTTGGAGTTAGAGGATAGGATGTAATATGTAGGTAATATAAAACCTCTACCGTATATGCCGATAGAGGTTTTATTGATTCAGTATTGAAATCAGATTATAGAGATTCTCTTATAACATCATTTTCATGAAAAATTATGTCAAACATTGCTCCACCAATCTTATTGTCTTTATCTGAGGAGCTTTTAAAATTGATTTGATAGCTCTCTAAGTTTAAGTCGCCAATCATTTCAAGTATGATGCTCTCATTTTTTGAAATAATAAAGTCTCCAACCTCATTACTTACCTCAACAAAAAGCTTCACTTCAGCACCTTTTGATTTCTGCACCACCTCAAAGTTAGGTTCTGATGTATGGAAATTGCGATATTTATTAAGATTCAAAGCAAGCTCTTTGAGTTGATCAAACACTAAGTTAGAGCGGTCAATGTCCTTGATCTTTATTTCTAAGTAATGGTCTAGAACTTTTTTAGATGCATATCCGTTATAGGGACTATCACCTGCTTTATTCCAAGGACCATTAAAACCTCCCCAATGCCATTTACTGCCTGGCAACCAGTTCAATAAGTTTAATACATCATTTTCTTTAAATATAAGCATTTTCATTTTTTTGATTTTCGAAAAAAACCCACCACAAAACAGAAACTTTTCCCTGTTAATGACGAGCTATGTGTCGATATATATGTAATGATAAATTATTGCAAGTCAAGCCTACCCCACCATAGCAAGAAACTCCGCATTATCCTCAAATAATTTTTCTACATCTCACTCTATCTCGATAGTCGTGATGATATCTCACTGTCTGATATTGTTTACTACTTCCTGATCATCATCAGATACCACCTTACCAAATACCGTATGCTTACCATCTAGCCAGCTCGTCTCTACATGAGTGATAAAAAACTGTGACCCATTGGTGCCTGGACCTGCATTGGCCATACTCAGCACTCCTGGTCAGTCGTGTCTGAGATCCGCGTGACACTCATCCGGGAACGTATATCCAGGTCACCCAGCACCCGTCCCATCAGGACATCCTCCCTGTATCATAAAATCCTCTATCACACGATGAAAACTAAGTCCATCGTAGTATCATTTCTGAGCCAGATGTACAAAATTTGTCACGGTTTTTGGTGTCTTTGCTGGAGTGAGTGTGAGATTGATATCTCCCTTATTGGTCTTGATCGTTGCTTGCATACTGTATGGTATAATAGATGTAAAAATACTGCTATGCATCTGATATTGAAACAACTCATACTTCGTTGAACAATATCGAGCCTTGCATCTGATACTGAAACAACTCATACTTCGTTGAACAATATCGAAAAAACACTATACTCTTGTCTAGATCAAAAACCACGAGAAAATCGATCTAATCGAGAGATTTCAAATCAATCGTTCTCAAAAAATCGTCATTCAGAATCGGATGAGTCCCTACGAATGAAATGAGTAGTGGACGATTGCGATGTGGAATCTAGGAATAGGTAGTAGACATACGAGATTTGAGTCTGACCGTGATAGTAAGATAAACATATATCGAAACTGTGCTGACTCACACAAACAATACCCTGCCTGGATCCTTCGGTCGTGCCTCCCTCTGGATGACGTGAGATCGATAAAGACGACTTGATCGAGTCTCATGAGATTGCCACGCTACGCTCGCAATGACGATCACAGGTTTAACTCGTCTCAGTCCCACTTACAACTTCTCGAGATTCCACACCGCAATCGTCTATCCTTCGACAAGCTCAGGATGACTCATCCGGTTCTGAATGACGTGTTGTTTATTCGTATTTCAAAATGAAAAAACAAACCATAGCCATCATAGGTTGATGAGCTGCAGGCATGATGGTCGCAGCTACCTTAGCTCAGAGAAAAATGAATGACGACCGAGATCGTCAGATTTTGCTGTTTGAAAAAAACAAATCCCTGGGAGCTAAGGTGATCATCTCAGGTGGATGACGCTGCAATCTCACGACCGGCTATACCCAGAGATCACAACTGCAATCCAAATACACGAGAGGTCGAGAATTTTTTGAAACTTCTCTGAAAAAGTTTACCCCAAGATCAGTCAAAAAACGATGTGAGTCCAATGGTGTACCGTGCAAAATGGAGGAAGATATGCGTGTATTCCCTGTGTCCAATGACGGCAAAGACGTGGTGAGGATGTTTGAAAAAATACTAGACCAAGGCTGAGTAGATATACACTACAAGGAATGAATAGTAGCGATCGAGAAAGTGTGAGAGAGCTTCAAGATCACAAGCATGCAAGACACATATAGCGTAGACCAGGTCGTGCTCACCACTGGTGGCAACGCATATAGTCATACAGGATCCACAGGCGACGGCTACCAGTTTGCTCGCTCGCTAGGACACACCATCACTCCCCTGTGACCATCGCTCAATAGCTTCGTCACCCAACAAGACTGGATACACGCACTCAGCGGTCTTTCATTTCCTGATGCGGTAGTACATCTCACGCTAGACCAAAAATCACAAAAAGAAAAATGACCGATACTCCTCACCCATTTTGGGATTTCTGGACCGCTTACTTTCGTTGCGGCTAGCTTATCAGCGTTTGAGACTGTCTCAGCAGACTCGCCACTGGAGATCAGACTTCAACCACTCGCTGAGATGTATCACCATATATGGGAGCAGTTTTTGCTAGATGCATCCCTATGATCCAAAAAAGAACTCGCTACTATACTCGCGACTAGACTACCTAGAAGATTTGCGGAAGCATTACTTATCGAGCTAGATATACCGCCACATATACCCATATCGCAGCTAAGCAAGGTATATCGTACACAGCTAGCTGATCGACTCGGTCGTGGTATACCACTCTCGCTCATACAGCGTCGTCCTGGAGATGAGTTTGTGACTGCGGGAGGTGTAGATACTAGTGAGATAGATCCACACACACTCGAGTCCACCATCTGTCCCTGACTGTATATGGCAGGTGAGATACTCAATATCGATGGCGTGACGGGAGGATACAATCTCCAGATGTGTTGGAGTACAGGGAGATGTGTGGGAATGGGGATGTAGGACATTAAACATATAGAGTATTGACTTTATAG
Organism: Candidatus Absconditabacterales bacterium; assembly: GCA_937930555.1. Lineage (GTDB taxonomy): Bacteria > Patescibacteriota > Gracilibacteria > Absconditabacterales > Absconditicoccaceae > JAHDCT01. The sequence goes on from CALHCH010000045.1 coordinate 35,420, forward strand.
AGTATTGACTTTATACTTAATATAAGTATAAAAAATACATTTATCTGTTAGATTTTTCAATATGTCTAAACTGAATGAGACTGGTGAGATCGCTAGAGGACTTGCAAACCATTGTGCCTATTCGAGAGATTTAGCACAAAATGAGTCTATCTTTCTTAATTTTATCGATGAAGAAGATAAAATCGATGATCAGAAAGTAGACAAATGGATTCAATTAAAGACCAATCTATTACAGCTAAATAGTGAGGCAGAAGATGATTTTACCACAACACTCAATAGCTACAACATTGATATTATCAATAAAAATAGATCAGAAATATGAGCTATGTTTAACCCTAATTCAAAACTTCAATTAGATTTAATTATTGAACAAACTGAACCTCTTTCAGAGGATCAGCTTGAACGTATCTCAAAAAAATTTAATGATACTTTTCAGAATGAAAAGGATAGATATGAATGAAGGACCTGAGCAGGAAGTTATTCGCGTAGCACTAATGAATGTATGCAGCTCATTCATCAATCTAAAATCAAACTGCAAAATAAGCTAGATGCACTTGAGATGTTAACAAAAGTGATTGATAAATTTTGGAAAATACATACCCAAGAACTAAATATTGAACTCAAAAAAGTTGAAGATAAAAATGATGTTTCTTGAATATTTCGATTAAAGAGCAGATCGATTAATTCACAAAAGAGTAGAATACCGAATTTGAGGCAAGATATAATTTTCTCAAAATTACAATCAGATAACAACAATACTTTCATCAACTCTTTCTTTGACGAAAAATAGATAAATTCTATACCACAAGATTAGACTAAGATCACCATCAATTCAAAACATTCTCTCGCATCTTACCTCAACATCCCTATAAACACTCCAATCCTAAAAGGGTCTTTCTGACCCTTTTTGTTTTATTGAGACACTATATTATGTCAGATACACCAACAATATTTAAAAACCTCGCCATAATCGCCCATGTAGATCATGGGAAGACGTCTCTAGTAGATCAGCTCCTCACCTCCTCTGGGACGATGGATCATCTGGATGGGGCAGAGCTCATCATGGATAGCAATGACCAAGAAAAAGAAAGAGGTATCACTATATATGCCAAAAACACCTCAGTCGTATGGAAGGATATCGTGATGAATGTCATCGATACGCCATGACATGCTGATTTCTGATCTGAAGTAGAGCGTGTCCTACGTATGGTAGACTCAGTGCTACTGGTAGTAGATGCATACGAGTGACCTATGCCTCAGACCAAATTTGTACTCAAGAAAGCGCTCGAAAATGGCCTGCATCCTATCGTGGTGATCAACAAGATCGACAAACCGACCGCGAGACCTGATTGGGTAGAAGATCAGCTGTTTGATTTGTTTATCCAGCTCGGAGCAACTGACGAGCAGACGGATTTCCCTGTGATATATACCTCCGCTCGTGATGGTTATGCATTTTTGAATTTGGATGATTTGGCTGCAGCTCAAGCAAATCCGAGTATGGAGCCATTGCTTGATTTTATCATGGAAAAAGTACCTGACGCACCACATGAGCCACAAAAGCCGTTTCGTATGCAGGTGGTCAATCTCTGATATGACAATTTTGTAGGGAGATTGGGTATCGGACGTATCGCAGAATGAACTGTGTCGGCCAATCAAGAAGTCATCGTATACAAGACAGATGGTACGACCAAAAAAGCAAAAATATCCAAGATATATCGTACGGTCTGAGTGTCTAGGATAGATGTGACAGACGGAAGATGTGGTGATGTGGTGATAGTGGCAGGTATACCAGATATCTATGTAGGAGATACTATATGAGAAGAAGGCACCACGCCATACGAGCCGATCAGTATAGATGAGCCGACATTGAGTATGGACTTTTTGGTCAATAATTCACCATTTGCCGGTAAGGAAGGAAAATATGTAACCTCCAGAAACATTGTAGATAGACTAGAAAAAGAGCTCGAAACTAATGTAGGTATGAGAGTAGATATCCACGAATGAGGTAATAGATGTACCGTATCTGGACGTGGAGAGCTACATCTGTCTGTATTGATCGAGACGATGAGGAGGGAGTGATTTGAGCTCCAGGTATCCTCACCACAAGTGATCCTCAGGACAGATGCCAACGGCAAAAAAGAAGAACCTGTCGAGAGAGTAGCTATCACCGTAGCTGATGATCTCTCTGGTACAGTGATCGATCTCCTAGCCAAAAGAAAGTGACTCATGCAAAATATGCAATCAGAAAACGGTCTGACCAATCTAGAGTTTGATGTACCTACGAGATGATTGCTTGGATTTAGATCAGATTTTATCCTCGTGACCAAGGGTGAGTGACTCGTGTCATCATCATTTTCTCACTACGCACCATATATGGGAGAAATTCCAAAACGTATCAACGGATCTATCGTGTCATGATTCAAAGGCAAGACGATGAGATTTTCTATCTGGAAGCTGCAAGAAAGAGGGACGATTTTTGTCCAGCCAGCTCAGGAGCTATACGAAGGTATGGTCGTATGAGAAGCAGCCAAACCAGGTGATCTAGTGGTTAATCTCACCAAAAATAAGAATCAATCCAATATGAGAACAGGTAAAAACGATGAAAATATGATACTCGCACCTATCAGGACACTGAGTCTAGAAGATGCGCTCAGCTACATCGGAACTGATGAGTATGTGGAGATCACACCAGAAAACATTAGAATTAGAAAAATACATCTGAAAGAGAGTGATAGAAAATTGGCTAGTAAAAAGAATGGGTAAGTATTGTATAAAAATCTAGACGCTAGAAAAGAGATTCTAGCGTCTTTTTTTATACTTCATTGATCACGTCATAGCTCAGATCAAGATTTCCCACGATAGCAAATCATATCACTGTTTGCACGCCTTCTTTTTTGAGTTTTTTTGCTGTTTCGTTGAGCGTGCTACCCGAGCCCACAAAATCATCTATAAGCAGTACTGTCTCATATTGATCCGTCTTTTCATCACGTACGTATATTGTCTCTCTTGCGTTCTCTATTCTATCCTCACGTTTTTTCAGTGATTTTTGTGGTACTTTTGTTTCTCATTGATAGTATTTTTTGATACGTATGCGTGGTAGGTCTATCTGATATAGAGCTGCATCCAGCATTTTGAGCAGCTGCTGCTCACGAGTGATGCTCCAAGGCACAAAAGCCAGAGCATCAATCTGATGAGTGTGTATATAGCATATCAATGAGTCAATATAGATATCTATACTACGACGCAGTAGTTTGCGACTCTGAGATTGTTTGGCAAAAAATGTTAGTTCTGCCAATTTTCACCTCCCAAAATCCATTCGCTTGTACTGATCGGCATATAGCACCATATCTAGATGAAGCTGCGATACATGCTGATCAAATGCTTGTGTAGCATCAAGCAGTCCACATGTATTACGCAGTCATTGTATATGGTCATGGATCGTGATATATGCTTCAGCTTTTTTGCCTACATCCATATTTCTTTTGGTACATCGTTGTGCTAGCCCATCATATCACGTCAGCTCAGACCCTCTAGGGGTAAATTTCAAAAATATCTCATCCAATAGATGTTTATCTTTGAAGTTATCATATATCTCACCCTTAGGTATTGATACCTTAGTGACTGGTATGGTGAGCTGATATTTGGTATGTGCACCATTACTGATCCTTAGTAGATCTCACTGCTCCACCAATACCTTGACATATCTATGCAGGATAGCTCTGCCCAACCCGCTTCTTCTGGACAATTCAGTCACACCCAAACGCTCATTTCAATCGAAATAAGTAAGGACTTTTTGTAGAGTTGTTGGTTTGTAAGTCATAGTGTAATATTTATTGTATACTGTATACAGTAGATAGTATACTGTAAATATTTTAAAATGCAAATAATAGTTTATAACCAAGAACCTAGTAATCTATCTGATCAAAAGCTTTATCTTGTAAATACTTTCTCAATTTGTCTGCATGAGTCTGCAGTCATCTATTCTTCTTCCACATCTCGTATTTAGGAAACCTCTTTTTGAGTAAGGCAAATTCTTTTAGCAAAAATTTAATTTGTCTTGCGGCATCAAGTCGCTCTTCATATGCTCATACTAGAATAGGTTCGTCTACCTCAAAACGATTTGCATACAACAATGCATCATGATACTTAGTTGTAAAAATAGATAATCAGGAAACCAATCGATTGTACTGCACTTTCACAAATCAATGATGTTTAGTTCTTAGTTTTCAAAATAGCATATGTGCTTTTAAATATTGCTGGTCCATCATAGCAAAAGATGCATCTTCAAAAATAACATGCTCAGACTCATCAAAACGAGGTGTATATCAATCATAAAAGTTATCTCGGTGAGTTTCATCGATACCAAAAGACACATTATTCATTTGCATAACCAAATCCATTTGATGATCGTCAGGTATATCGTAACTAGCAAGTGCGACCGTATTATTTCGTCGTTCTAGATATAGTGGCAAAAACTCATCAACATGCTGTTGTGTAAATCATTGAGTAGATGGATGTAACAATACTTTCTCAATCGATTTGTCGCTTGTATCTCACAATATCAGAGATTCAGTTCTTTTCCAGTCACTTTGTGGTGCAGCTCTACAATGCAGGCTCTCCATGCACACCATTGCAGTATTCGCATTCTTTTTTCTACTCAGATCTTCTACCGCCTTTTCAAGCTTATTACTGTTGGACATATATAGTATAAAAAAATACCTACAATCTCGTACGACCAGTATTGACGATAAGGATCTTGGCATCAGATGGTACCTGTCCACTCATCTGCAACAACAATGCAAGTCCAGCAATACCAGATGGCTCGCAAGCAATATCTTGAGATGTCGCTATTTCCAAAGCTTTCTTGATCCATTGTTCTTGGACGATATGTACCTGAGATTTATTGCCACAAAATCATGATTGCTTATATATCTTAATCCATTGATCAGAAAAATGAACAAATGGTAGATGTGGTGAGTAAAGTTTTTCGGCAAGTGTGTTTGGATTATTTGTTGTTGCTCAAAGAAAATGACACTTTTTGAGTACTTCTATATCTCCACTAAATCTAGGATCTTTGTGTCATAATCATGAAATTTCTTTCTTATTTACATTGAGAATGTTTTCATACAAATTGCCAGTACCAAAAGGCAGAAAGCAATACTCAGGAGATGAATTTACAATTTCATAACTCAACCAATCATAATATCTCTGCGTAGGATCCAATGCCTCAGAAGAGGTGATATCAATTCCAGATTCATTGTTAGTTAATTGTAAAATCTCAATAGGACTCAATAATTTTTTGGAAAGATCGGTAAGATATATTTCAGCTCATAATTTTTCAAGTTTTTCTACATATTGTTTTTCAATCTTAAAATCAACCAATACTTTCAACGATGGAAGGTGATATTTCTTAAGCTGACTTTGTATGGCTATAGCCGCAGATCCAGAAGAGATGATCGACATGCTTGGCAACGCTCAGATTACTTGTCATCACTTCTTCGCTTCCAAAAAGTGTTTGTATGTCACCACTATCTCCCAAGCCAACCTATCCTTATGTGTTCCAGTTGGATTGTGAGATTCATCCTTGAGCCAGACATTACTAAATCAATCCACCTCTATCTGATAGGTAGGAGTAGCAGGAAACTTAGGATCATCTGCTGGAAATTCTGGATTGGAAGGATCATTGTCTGATCTGACTATGATGCTGTCTAAAATTTTTTGTTCTTGCGATGTGAGTGACATAATCTCAAAATCTATAATTCTAAAATCTAGCTATCTACTCAGCATTATGCCATACGGTATCCACATCCTCATCGTCTTCTAGCATTTCTATGATTGTCTCTAGCTTTTCCTCTCATTTGGTATCTAAAGCGATAGTGTTTTCTGCTATATATGAGAGATCTGACTGCTCTATCTTTCGTCAGTTTTGTTCAAAATGATTGACTGTAGCCATAAAATTTTCTCTGGATGTGAGGATTCTGGCTATATCGTCCACTATCTCGTAGTCTTCTGCTTCAGTCTCCATCACCTCCATCTCAAACTCATCACTATCTAGGGGCAATACAGTCTCCACCTCTTTTCACTTTATTTTTTCGATCTTAATTTTTCCACTTACAAATATTTCTCCTTTTTCTGCAAATTGTCGTCCGACACTCCCTGGATCTCACATGTTACCTCCATATTTGGAGAGGATTGTCCTGACGCTAGCGCTAGATCTATTGGTGTTTGGTGTGACGCACTTGATATATAGCGCTACCCCACTAGGTCCATATCATTCGTAAAATATCTCCATCAGCTTTTCTCATGTATCGTTGCCAGCTCATTTGTCTATCGCTTTTTGGATCACGTCCTTGGAGAGACCTGCTTGCTTACCTTTTTTGATAGCTGCGTCTAGAGTGGGATTGAGAGCTGGATTGTCGCCAGCTTCCGCAGCCATCTGTATGACTTTTGCTACCTTAGCATAGATTTTTGCTTTTTTGCTGTCTTGAGCAGCTTTTCTATGCTTTATATTATGTCGCTTACTATGTCAAGCCATATTGTACAATAAATTTACAAAAATTTTACAAATACATCATCGATTGCTATACTACGTATACAATCAATTTAGGAAAAATTTATTTATCACATCTCAAAACTAATGATATCTACTCAAAAAACAACAACTGCACAAAAACTCTCGAGCAATAGGTATCTCTCATTTTTGGATGGGCTCACCTACTCCATAGATGCACATGATATGACGATAGAAAAAATTGGATTTGAGGATATGATAGATATCTCCAAGTTTGGTACTGAGCTGAGCGTGGATGGCTATGAGTATAGCGTCAATGCTGTACACAAGATCAGCTTCGAATCCAAACTGTTTAAAAAATATATAGAGAAAGCTCACAATATACATCACTACTCTCACAATATATCCCTATATCTCAACAAAAATGAAAGAGCTATAGCTATTAGATTGATAGTAAATGATGAGATACTATTAGTAGAGTTATTTTAGTCATGCATAACTAGTTAAGTATAGTTTTAGTTTCAAAATTTAAACCCAAGCAGAATACTGCTTGGGTTTATTAATAATATATGTCTTAGTGGTTTTTGTATCTATGCGGATCTTTTAGATTTTTTGTAAACAAAACATTTAAATTTTGCTAGAATTTTATTCTGATCATCTCGAAGATAGTAGAATTCACCTCTTGAGCGATCATCCAAAACAGTTCCCATTTGCTTCTTTGAGTTACTTGCTCGAGTTTTTATATGTACTGTATAGTATATACTCTGAGCTGATTTAGTAAAAATAGTAAAATCGCTAACATCGTAAGGTGGAATAATTGACGGGTAGACCTTAATTAGTTCTACTCTTGGAGAGATAGGTACAGAGATTAGAGATCCAATATCTTTGGAGATTTTATCTCTAGCTAATTTTCTCAATTTACCCTTATTGAGCTTTTTTTTGTCTTAGTTTTTGCCATGTGTATCATTTTTAGTTATGCGGAGAATATTCTCCTGTTTTTTGTTTGAACTAATAAAGCAGTCTTCGTAGAATAGCTTTCTTTTTGTTTGATTTGCGACTTTTCGCCATCAGAGCAATATTTTTGGAAATTGGAAAGACCGGTCTACTATAGACCAAAGATTTGAAAAAATGCTTCATCATAAGCTGTAGTTTTATTTGATGATCAAAAATTTTTTTATCCCTATTCTTATAGTCAGTAGCAATTGTATGTCAAATAGAAATACAAAAAAAACAGAGAAATTACTCTCTGCAGATCTGAAATCTTCTCCTCATCTCTCACTCCCACTCTACCATCTCAGCAAAGATCTCACTATTTCTCACAAACACACTCTCGGGATGTCACTCAGGTCGATAGACTACCATCGTCTGGAGGTTGCGATCATCGTCCACAAGCACTGCTAGCGATTCTACTCGGTATTTTTGTCATTTGTAGTGTTGATATCGTTGCTTGACAGGTAACTCTCATTGAGCTATAGCGAGATCATCAGCTATCTCTGTATAAGATTTTCTAGCCATTATATAGTATAAGATACAAAATTTACGTAGCCGGACTTTCCAAATTATAAAATTTCATATGTTCTGCTACTCGCTGGAGTTCGACTTCTCCTGGAGGACCGTTTCTATTTTTACGCACAAAGATATTCGCCAGTCCTTTTTTGTCGGTATATGGGTCATAATAATCCTCTCTATACAACATCAATACACTATCCGCATCTTGCTCGATAGATCAGGATTCACGCAGATCAGAGAGCATTGGTCTCTTGTCAGGACGTCATTCTACATTACGAGACAGCTGAGAAAGCGCTACTATAGGGCAGTTCAATTCTCTGGCGAGCTCCTTGAGACCTCTAGACAGCATAGATACCTCTTGGACACGATTGCCAGCGTATTTGGATCATCCAGCACTCATCAGCTGGAGGTAGTCTATCACCACCAGATCCAGATGTCATTTTTCTATCTTGAGTCTTCTGAGCTTGGATCTAAGCTCATTCAATGTCACGGCACCTTTGTCATCTAGATACATATTGGCTCCAGAGAGCTTTTCCATCGCTTCACCCAAATTGGCAAAGTCCTGATCATCCAACAATCACTTGGTGATCTTGTGCATAGGCGTCCCAGACACCGTACACAGTATCCTATCCACCAACTGCTCATTCCCCATTTCTAGAGAAAACATCGCAACGGTCTTCTTGGATTTTACAGCTGCGTTGATCATGACATTGAGAGCAAAAGCAGTCTTACCCATCGCAGGTCTTGCTGCCAGTATGATCAACTGACCAGGTTGAAATCCACCCAACACGTTGTCCAAATCAGAAAATGAGGTATTTACCTTGATCTGTTCGAGTTTGTCTGGATTGTCCACGATCTCCATATATTCTTCTATTCTGAGATTGAGCACATCTTTGATATGCATCAGCGAGTCACTAAGATTGACCTGTGTGAGGTCAAATATACGTTTTTCTATACGTTCGAGTAATTCTGGTACAGGATCTTGATCGTAGCACTCTCCAGATATCTTCTGACACGCACTAAGGATATTACGCAATACTGCTTTCTCTTTTACTATTTTTCCATACTCTGTAGCCACTGTCGCTGTGATAGCAAATGACGCTATCTCATACAGATAATCCACACCTCATACTACTTCCAGATGATCGTTTTTGTCCAATTCGTCACTTAGAGTGATCACATCTATTGTACTCCTAGTAGACCAGAGATTTTTTAGAGCTGCAAAAATATGCTCGTGCTCCTTCTGATAAAAATCAGCTGGCTCCAAAGCTATTCAGTCCAATATATACATTACCTCATTGTCTATCAGCACCGTACTCAGCACTCATTTTTCGGCTTCTAGATGATGAGGAGGCAATTTGAGATCGTCTATATTTACCATATATGGAGTTTGAAAGGTGAAAATCTACTACTAACTGAATATATCAATAACATCAATAAATACTATACAAGAAAATCTCAAAAATGATGGACCTCAAGAAATTAGACAATAATTAGAAACTCACGACCAATTCCTTTCTTTTTCGCATATTCAAAAGCTTTTTGCTCTGACTGCACTTTCATGCCTACCTCCACTCTCTTACCTTCAGCTCTGAGTTCTTGAGCTTTTTGGAGCATGGTAGTGGTCTTGGTCTCGTCTAGAAGTGGTATATAGTAAGTCTCCAGAGATAGATCCTCAGGCAACAATTCCCAACTCTCCAAAAACAATCTCATCGGCTCATCTCCAGGAGCAAATCACACTGCAGGTACAGGCTCTTTGACACCAAATATATCTGCCAATCAATTATATCTCCCTCATCCAAACAAAGCCCTATTGTTGTCTGAATGAAGGTCAAATACCTCAAATACCATACCATCATAATAGTCAAATCATCTCATGAGTCACGGAGTAAATTGAATATATTGTGAATATCATAAAGCTTCTAGAGAAGTAATTGTATGATCTAAGTCTTGAATCCGAGCAGATCATTTTAGATCAGGTATGTATTCTATCAACTCATTAATTGATTCGCATTCAATATACTTCTTAAAGATCTCATACATCTCTTTCTCATCTAATCAAATATCTGGATAATCAGCAATGATTTTTCACATTGATGTAATCATGCTATCCTCACTCAACTTATCTCGCTTATCAAGCAAGCGGACTATGTTCTCTGAAATTTGAGTTCAGTATACCATCTTCCTTGTTGGATTAGATCATTTATCTAATCAAAGCAAGAGTCATATAACTCTCCAAATTCAATCACGATGATTGATCCTTAATTCAAAAGATTTTTCTTTTGTTGTGTGAGACCCAAAAGACTTCATCAACTCTATCGACATCTGCAATACTTCCACATCTGCCATCTGAGACTCAGTACCAAATATATCTACATTGCATTGCCAAAACTCTCTATTTCTCCCTCTCTGAGGACGCTCATTGCGATAAAAATTGGCTATACTAAACCATCTAATCGGCTTGGTATACTCACGTTGATACTTGGCGATCATGCGAGTCACAGTCGGCGTCATCTCTGGACGCAGAGCGAGATCAGATATCTCACCGTCCCTATTGGTGATTTTTGTGAGTTCTGTGCCACCCACATCTTCGCCAGACTTGGCTTCTCGGATAGCTGCTGGCTCCACTACAGGTCACAGATACTCCTGATATCAGAATGATTCACATACCGTCCTCCAGGTATCAAAAATATATTTGCGGACACGAAACTCTTCTGGTTTCCAGTCGGCAGTTCATTTTGGCGGGTTGAGACTAAGCGTCATTGGTAAATATATTAGAAATTAAATCTTGCAACTCCTTGCCATATGTTTTATAATTAAATACTTTCAACTTCTTATTTCCAGATATCATTGCAGATACTCTCTTATTGTTTTTGTTGCGAAACAAGCAAATGACTGGAATCTCTCTCGCTTCTGCGTATCAGATCTCATATCATACTCATAACGATGGATTGGTCACTTCTGCTATCACCATATCTGCCTCATCTATCCAGCCCACATCTCTAGTATAGATATATTCATCTGTGACCACTTCCTCTCACATCTCAGATAGTGTCACATCTCATATATGCTCAGTCAATACCTCTGCATACTCAGAAATATACTCTATAATTAGATTATACAGCTCCTTATCATCTCTTCATCATCTGATAGATCAGGCAAAATACACTTTCATCCTACATACATCAAAATTACAAAAACTACGATCGTTTCGATTTTATATGGTCCATCTTTGTTTGTAATACTGACTCAAGGTCGATTCACAATTGATCTGCAAGCAATGATGTAGCCAATACAACATCAGCAATTTCGGCTTCCATAGCAGACATATCAAACGTTCATTTTTCGTCCCTCTGCCTCCCTCTCCAGAGCATAATTTGCTCTGCGAGCTCTCATGTTTCTTCGGTTACCTTGACCATACTAGAGAGCACAGTAAGCTCCTTACTCTCGTTTTTTCCAAATTTTGCATCAAGTCTCGTCTGCACTCGAGCCAAGAACTTTTGTAGATCAGAGACGTGCATTAATATGCCTTAGCAAATAAAACTCTCTGCTTGCTAGGTTTCCCAGTTTTGATACATACTCAATCTTCAAGCTTGTTATCTAGTGGTATGCAGCGTATGGTTGCCTTCGTTTCTTGTTGTATAAGTTCCTCTGTCTCTGTAGTGCCATCCCGATGAGCCATCACAAATTTATTCTCATCTATAGCAAATATAAATTCATCTCGAGTATTAACTTCTGTAGAATTTTTATCTATTCTATCCATAGACTTTTTAAGCAAAGAAATTTGAATATCTTTTAGATTATCTGTGACGTAAGATTTGAGTTCTTCAATTTTCACCAAATGCTTTTCAGACTCATCACGTCTAGCTATTTCAACGATTCAATTTTCCATATCTCTAAATCAAACAGCTATCCTTAAAGGAACTCATTTTAATTCTCGTTCAGAGAATTTTCGTCAGGGTGACTTATCTGAAGTATCGTATTTTAACTTTAATTCCGAAGCGTATCAAAGAGCTACTCATTCTTCATTTTTGATAATCATTTTTCATTTATTATAGTTCTCAGATTCTCAGAATTGATATAACTCATCAGTCGTATATTCGTTAGTTGATAGTTCTAATTTTGAAATTGGGACTTTTGTTCATTTCCCGTTAATTAAAGGAGCTATTATCTTACTCATAACAAAATTATCTAGCTTACTATCATCTTCTCATTTTTTATATATTGGAACAATAACTATATGTATAGGTGCAACAGCAGGAGGTAAAATTAATCATTTATCATCGCTGTGAGACATAATCAATGCTCACATAATACGAGTACTCATTCATCGAGATGTTGCATACACACTCTTCTCTTCATTTTTTTCATCTCTAAATTTTACATCAAATGCATCTCAAAAGTTTGTCCCTAAGTAGTGAGAAGTACAGGACTGTAGCGCTTTGCCGTCCTGCATCATTGCTTCTATTGTGTATGTCTCCTCTGCTCCAGCAAACCTTTCAGATTCTGATTTTACTCACTTAACACCATATATGGCCAAAAAATTCCTCATCAGATCATCATAGACTTCATGCATGAGCTTTGCTTCTTCTATAGCTTCTTTCTCAGTAGCATGGGCTGTGTGGCCTTCTTGTCGAAGAAACTCTGCTGTGCGAAGAAATACTCTTGTCCTCATCTCTCGTCTTACAACATTTGCTCGCTGATTGATCAAAAGTGGGAGATCACGATGTGATTGTATCCAGTCTTTGTATGTTCTCCATATTACTGTTTCAGACGTAGGACGCACGATCAGTTCCTCTTCAAGCTTTGCGCTTGGGTCTACCACTACACCTGGACCATCTGGATTATTCATGAGGCGGTGATGAGTCACTACTGCACATTCTTTGGCAAATCACTCTACATGGTCAGCTTCCTTGCTGAGATATGATTTGGGGATAAATAGTGGAAAATATGCATTGCTATGACCAGTATTTTTGAACATCTGATCAAGATACTTCTTGATGTTTTCTCGGATAGCAAAACCATATGGTTTGATCACCATACATCATCTTACCTCAGACGGCTGAGCAAGATCCGCTTTTTCGACTAGTTCATTGTATCGAGCAGAATAGTCTTCTAATCTAGGTGTAAGTCATTTATTGGACATATAGTTGGTATAACAATTAAACTTCCTTACTTGTATCTATATCAACCAAAAAAGAAAATGAAAAAATGAAAAAAATGCTCAGCGCTTCCGCCGAGCATTTTTTTTCTCGTATCTAACATCTCGTATCTCAAGTCTCTCTTTACGCTGCCAAATTAAATAGCTCATCCTCATTATTCATTTTTTTCATCTTTGCTTTTTTTCTTGTCTTCCTACTTCACATCTGATTAAATCTCGCTATTTCATCCTCTAGTCACAACAATTTCTGTAATCATTCGTGTTCCTTGAGCTTCTGCAATACTTTTTGTTCTATCTGTCTCACACGCTCACGAGTCACGTTAAATTCTGCGCCTACTTGCTCCAATGTATACTTGGGACCGTCGATACCATATCTCATCTTGATGATCTTGGCCTCTCTCTCATCTAGCATATCCAGGATATACTCGAGATTTGCCTTGATCATCTCTTTTTCTACGTGCTGGTCTGGTCTCAGGGTAGACTCATCAGCCAAGAGGTCTCAGAGACTATCCTTACCATCATCACCCACCTCTGCATCCAATGATACATTACCAAAAATAACTTCTTCCAACTTCTTGATTTTTTTGATCGGAAAGCCTAGTTCTTTGGCTACTTCTTTGGCGGTCGCAGCTCTTCACAATGTCTGAAACAAGTTTTGCGATGCCTTGTTGTACGCATTGATCTCATCGATGAGATGCACTGGTATACGGACGTTTTTGGTCATATCAGCGATAGACTTGGTGATAGATTGCTTGATCCATCGCGTCGCATAGGTACTAAATTTGAAGTCCTTATCAGGATCAAACTTTTCTATCGCTTTGATCAGACCTGTATTTCCCTCTTGGATCAGATCCATAAATGGAAGTCTGGATCACAAAAACTTTTTGGCAATAGAAATCACCAATCTCAGATTAGAAGCAATGAGTTTTTTTCTTGCTGCGTCTTCGTTTTCACCATATCTGATAGCATATGCCAACTCCTTTTCTTCATCAGCCGTGAGGAGGGGTATTTTTGATATCTCATTAAAATACAGCTTGATGAAGTCCTTATATTGCTTGTCATTGATAGTATATGACGTATCATACAATGCCACCTTACCTAGCTTGGACTCTACCTGCTGCTCTTTGAGCTCTTTGATCAAGATATCTTCGATCGTCTCCACCTTGATATTGAGCTTGTCCACCAGATCATAAAATCTCTCCAACACCTCTACTTGCTGATCAATATCATCCACCTCGGTGAGTATCTCATCCTCAGTGACATATCATTTTTCCAATCATCTTCTCAACAATTTTTGCAATGGAGTGTTTAGCTCCTTGATGTCATCAAGTAGCTTGTCTCGCAATGCTAATCTAGCTTTGGTTACCTGAGTTATGCTCATAAGATAAATAATTAGTAAACCTATGTGTACTATTTGACTTCCAATACGATAATCTGACTACCGGATTTGAGATTTCTGTCTATCATCGACTGTAGTTGGGTAGTATATGCATTTTTATCTGCCTGTTTGGTTTGACGGAGGTTGAGATATTGCACCAGGACTAGTCTCTCATCTTGATTGAGATCTGCGATCTGAGATGGATCCAGACTAGGTTGTGAGACGATTGTCCTTAGGACATTTGCCCTCACCTGCTTGCCCAACATATCAGCTATATCCTCCACAAACGACCCATCTTGCATTCTTTGATCTGCGATTTGGATGATGTTTTGGAGAGCTGTCTCACCAAAAAACCTTGGCGTAGAGAGTCTGGCTCTTTCTAGGACACGCTTGTCTGTCTCCAGCGAGCCAAACGAAGCATCCGGCAACATATACGCATATTTGGCACCTAGATTGTTGCTAGAATAATAACTCAAATACCCTCACTCTACCATCCTGGCCAACATCGTCATTACTCCATCTTCTACTATCGTGCCGTTTGATTTGTCTATCCTAGCAAAAAACCTATCAAACAATGATGAGTTTCCTGCTCACTGCACTACCGTACCGATATTTGGATCAATCACAATATATTTTTTGTTTTGATCCTTGAGTCTCAAGTAAGAGTTACATACATCTCCATCAGAGGTCTGCTGCCACAGTCGAGTCAAAAACTGATCGTAGCGTATATTGGTCTGATCTTGTATAAAATATCTCGCATAAGTCCCAGCTATCAGCGCTCATTCTTGGTCGCCGCTATCATTCATTGCTTGTATGAGCTTGTTGTAGTGAGGAAACTGTAGATTGAATACATCTTGCGCTCAAAACGTACGATCTATCCTCTCTACTGGCTCTAATCTCTCAGTATATTCTCTTACCACACCAGTATTTGATTTGTATCGCATAAACGGTCCGCTCCCTCACTGACTAGCTATCCTCACAAAATTTAGTAGCAACTGGTAGGTCCCAAACACTCACAATCACAACAAAAATACCCATGATCATCGCCTAGTCAGCTCATCATGATCATCCAGCAATACCGTAAGAAACACTACAAACGACATGATAGACCACACAATGATACCTATACCATATCGCAATATCCCTCATCCAATAAAAAACCACAATACCCGACCAAACAGCGTCACCGCACTCAATGCAGTCAGTATCCTATGACGTATGACTACTCCATACAACAATCACAGTCAACCAAACACTATCAAAAATAATCGGGGCACTCAGATATCTGTATAATAACTACTCAAATTCTGCAAAGATCGATTGTAAGTGATGTTCAAGAAATTTAGATATTTGTATGGAAAATATACTTTTTTGGTATCTCACTCCATCACTATTTTCATGGTATTGGACTGCATATATCACTCCAATGCATTGAGTCCTTCTGTGTTTGCACTAGCATCCTGTCAGTCTTGTGCCGCGATCAGCAATGTCTCTACCAGCTCATATGCCTCTGAGTCTGGCTGGAGCTGCGTTTGTAACTCGAGCAGCTGTACATCATCAAACGATTTCCAAGCCGATTCGTTTTCGCACAGTATTTTTGCTTGTTTGGCTGCAGAATTAAATGGAGCAATCGTGTAGCATCCAGGCTTGAGTGCCGTAGCTCGCACAGGATCCACAAACGGCTCTATTCTTTTTCTCTCATCTGTGCCTGCTCATTTTCGACCAAATCATATATACCTTCCTACGTCTTCATCATAGGTGCTGCCTGGAGCATCTGCGAGATCTGCATACAATGCATCCGTATCACTAAGTCACTGAGTCTGGAGTGTGCATATCTCACTAGGATCCACAGATCATCATACTTGGGCATACAACGGCACTGTATCAGCAGCAGCGATCCCACTATCTTGTGACTTTCAAGAAGTAGAGCTATCGCCTTGTGTAGCACTAAAAAACAATCTTTCTACAAATTTGGCAGGTGAGAGATCTTGATAGATTACATAACGAGGTCACCAATAACATAGCTTGATCAACACGTAGCACACAAAAAACACTCCTCATCGCACCAAAAGATACCTAAAAAATCTAAAGGTTTTTTGGAAATATGTATGGATGATGCCTAGTAGCGTAGCTCATCATCAGACGCTAGCCAGATACTTGCCAGATATCACATCTACATAATCCTGTATCCCTCTAAATTTGATCAAACTCATCCCTCACAATACCAAGAGAAACACTCACAGCACTCACAGTCCTCACATCCACGTCCACCAAGCAAACAATCAAAAATTTACTACATCAAACAATGCTGTGGGCTTGGCCAATCAGGCTATCGCATAAAAAAATCAAGACAAAGCTAGGTATGTCACTTGAGTGCGAGTGATGCCTCGCTTCCATATATCTTGAGTGAGATCATCTGTTCATTTTCTTGCATCCCTAAACTTATTGCCGCTGGTCATCGCGTCAGTAGACTGTATAGATCTCAACGCTACCAGTCCACTATATATCGCGATGATGATCAATGCCATTACTCACAGATCAGTCTTGTTGTCCACAAACAACAAAAACGCACCCATACCACTACTCAATCGCAGTAACAAAAACATCCACCCTACATACAGCAACAGTACATCTCGATTGAAATTGCTAGTTTTTTTGTTTTCCATACCCGCTGACTCCCTCACCAATGCTATCAATTCTCCTACAAGTCCAAGACCAAAAACTAACACAAATAATCAACTCCAAAAATTGAGAGAAATCGCGATCGTGTCTACCGCGATACCAGCTATACCTCACGTCCAGCTAAACAAGCTAAACCAAAACGCAATAAATGAATATCGCAGTTGAGGGCTTGTCGCCATACCGATTTCATTTCGATAATACCCATTGTTTAGGGCCCACATCTTGGGAAAAAACATATACGCATGATTGGCATCCCAAGCAGTAGAATACGCTATATCAGCCAAATAAAATCCATTGAACAAATACAACAATGAAGCTACAATCAAAAATAACAATATTCACTTATGCAAACTAGTGAGTTTGGAAAAATTGAGCGAATCTTTGATGGTAGATCATATATGTGAGAGAGTAGATTTTTGGGTCCAGAGCATATATCACATACCCAAAAACATCGCTCGCGTCACGATCGGATAGTAGAGATTGAGTAGTATCAAAAAATGATTGATCAACAAAAATATCGCTAGTCCTAGTCCAGTACTAAGCAATACGTCAAATATCGAAGTAGTCGAGAGGTCTAAAAATTTTTGTTTGGTCCAGTCTCATAATAAGGTAAATCCAGCTATCATATATACTCACAATCACAGGAGGATAAGTGTATTGAATATTAGCGTGAGATATCATCATACTCCGCCCTTGATGCTGGTGTAACTCACTCCAAACAATATCAATCCTACACACAATGCTCACAAGACCACTCACAGAGATTTTTGTTTGGCATATACCAGATATAGTCCCGGTATCAGCGAAGCAACTACTCATCGACCAAGAATCTTCCAATTGGTGCTAGTGGCTAGCATATCCGCATAGTAGCTATGAGTAGCGAGATACCCATCATATAGCTGGATACCCAGATACACCAACAATAGACAAGACAATATGAGAAATATTTTTTTGATCATAGAGATGATTGTAGGTTATAAATTTTAGGTTAATTCTATAAATTCCACTGTATGTGTTGTTGTGTCGTATATGGCATAGCTAGGAGCTTCTTTGTTTCCAGCAATTGCTCAAGGATTAATAACTAGCGTATCTCATATCATCAATTCATTTTTGAGATGATCATGACCATACAATACAACATCAAAATCTCATGACCTAGCAATCGTTTCATATATATCATGATAATGCACCATAAAGAACTTCTTTTAATCAAACTCTCTTTCTGCATAAACCGTTCATGCAATCTCACATCACTTACTTCATTCAAAAAATTGTGTTACTCTTCGCTTTTCTCAGTCATTATTTCACCATATCCCAAATACTGGAATTCAACATTCTACCAGTGGTTTTACACATAATCAAGGAGCTCAATAATCACCCAAGTGTATAATCTGATCACATGCGTTGTTTTTAATGCTATCTAAACATCGTGTGAGATTATCTCGCTGATCGTGCACATCTGACATTATTGCTATTTTCATCTCAATGTATTGTATAAAATCTGGCATCACATCCACATTTTAATCATTTCTATAAAACCACATCAATAACCTCTTGGTCAATGGCACTATCACGAGTAGGGTGAGGATGATATTTACCATCATCATTGTCCCAAATCATTTGAATACATTGGTACCTACAAAGAACAGAAGTATCGCGATCATCAGTGTCGTCACATTACCATCTCTGATAGCAGAGAAACTCTTTTCGTATCATTCTGCAATTGCTTCTTTCCAGGATAGTCCTTTTGCTCTTTCTTCTCTTACTCTCTCATAGATCAGTACATTGGCATCTACACCCATACCCAGTGAGAGCAGGATAGCCGCTATACCAGAGAGAGAAAACGCGTATTTGAATATCTTGGTCACTCATAGGAGCACGATGATAAACGATACCAAGGTCAGCAATGCCACAGATCCTTGGCGAAATCCGTACATCCAGATCATAAATCCATATATCAACAAGAGTCACACTCATGCAGCTAGTATAGCTCCCTTGAGAGCTTGTTCACCTAGAGCTGGTGAGACTTTTTCTTCTTGAGACAGTATCAGTTCAGCTGGGAGCGCTCATTCATTGAGATTGTCTACCAGAGCTTTGGCTGTAGCCGGTGTAAACTGACCGTCAATCTGTGCACTACCTCCACATATTTTTTCTCTGATCACAGGAGAAGTCACGAGTTCGCCTCAGATAAATATCGCTAATTGTTTGCCCACTATTACCTCTGTGATATTACAAAATATTTCTTTTCCTTTTTCGTCAAAATTGATGGTAGCGACTGGTTGCCCAGTCTGAGAGCTACCTACTCCAGCAAATTTGAAAAATGCACCATTGAGGAGATTGCCGGTTTTTGGGTCTATGGCTGGGACTCGTGCTGGACGATAGTCCACTACGATGTCTTCTATATTGTATACAGTATTGGTGACTCATCAGCTACCTGTGGTAGTGGAACTACCATTGTACCTCGTGATCACAAATCACTCACTCGTGGTAGCAGTGAGCTGTCCTCACGCCATCAATACATCATTGCCGTATGATCACTCTGTGAGCACCGGTATCACACTACCGATTTCTCTAGATTTTAGGAGTTCTGGATTGGATTGGTAGATTCCTGGAAGCTGTGTACGTGTCACACCTGAGTAGGTATGATATACTACATTGTCACCAGAATATTCTGCTGCCAGTGTTGTAATTTGTGTTGGATCTGCAGAGAGATCTTTAAGGATACTTTCAGCCAACAATTGTCTGCTGTTTTTTTGGCTAGCTATGTCTCATTCAAACGGGAGTTTAAATTCTAGCTCCACCGTCTTACCTATGATTTCTTTGGCTTGATCTAGGTCGCTCACTCAGCCTATCTCCACTACGACATACTCACCATCATCCAATGACTGGATATAACTCGTATAGTCACTCACACCCAGTGCGGAGATTCTCTTGTCGATGTTTTGCAGGATGATATTTTTGACATCCTTGGTCACCTGAAAAAACTCCTGCTCATCAGTATATACCTGCCTATATTTGTCCAAATCGATTTTGTACGTAAGACTTACTCACCCAGCAATATCCATTCATTTGGAAAAATGATTGAGACCATCATTCGTGAGTACAAATTTTTCTGTATTGGTCGCAGGATCCAATTCCTTACCCACAAAAAATATCAAAAACAAAGAGATCAAAACGACAATACCATAGGTCAAAAGTCCTGACCCGCTTTTACTCGTAGACATGTGAAAAATGTTTTTAAATAGTAAATTGGTGACTAGTTAGTGATTAATGGTTGGTTGGTAATTAGTGATTGGTTGGCAGTGATTAGTCATTAGTGTCGTCATTCAGAATAGGATAGCTTCAATCGAACGAAGTGAGATTAGAAGATATGCGATGAAGAATCCAGACACAATCAATATTAACATAAGTATGTAACCTGACTGGATCCTTCGGTCGTACCTCCCTCTGGATGACGAAATTTACTCTTCATCAAAATCATCTTCGTCCTTGCTCGTACCAAAGAAGCTCCCTAGCATACTCATAGGAGATAAGATACTTTGCTGTGCGGTTTCGACTGATTTTTTGACTCATCATAAGATACCTCTGGCTATGAGGACCAGACGTAGGACATATATAAGTATAATCACGATCAATATAATCACAAATGCGCCTCAGATCTTCCAGATGATATCAGCTATTGCTAGTATGTTTTCCATAGGCATCAAGTAGCAAAAAAACACTACTACAGATGTACTGAGGTTGTGTGCAAAGGCAAGTGAAAGTGAATGATGGATTAGATCAAATACACTAACTTTTTACACACTATCTCATCAATCCCTTGATCTTATCCCTCAAAAGCTGCTGATCATCCAATACCGAAGACTGCATCAGTCACTGGATGTATCGCTTGGTGGCATCATCTGGAGCATCTAACTGCTGTGCTATATCACCTAGGTACTCATACAGCTGTGGTTGTGGATATCGCTGCACTACCCTCTGGAGATACTGATATGCAGTAGTATAATCTTGCTGAGCTAGATACAGACCAGATTTGCCATATACACAAGCAAATATTTTTTCTCAGTCCATATCCGCATAACATTTGCGAAACAAAGCATCTAGCTGATCACTAAGCTGCTGTATATACGTGCCTGTGGTAGCAGCATCACCAAAAAACACTTCATCAAATATTCAAAAATAATCGTAAATCGTGAGTGAGTCTTTGGAGAGCAATACATCAATTGTGGTGAGTACTCAAGTAGGATCTCCGAGATTGCTATACGATAGGAGACTATATCTCAGGACGTCAGTATTGTATTTTTGTGATTCCAATTGGGCAAATGACAAGATCGCGTCAGTATATTTTTGGAGATAAAAAAACGAAATACCCGAAAGATAGTGATAGAGCTCTTCTTGGGTGGGATCATTGGTTGTGAGATAGTCTAGTGATTCGATAGCTTGGGTTCGATCTCAGAGCATGATCGAAGCATAAGCATCCAGCTGATATGCTAGTATATACCTAGCGTCTTGTGCGATCAGAGAGCGAGCGATTTTTTGGGTGATACGATACCATCCGTTGTTAAACACCCCTATTGCCAACAATCACTGGAGATAGTAATCTGGCGTATCCACAAACGAATCTGCACGAGCTACTGCAGTATCATAATTTTTGGTTTGGTTGTCATAAGCAGTCCCTCTGAGCTGAGACATAAAAATTTTATAGTTTTCTTGATCGTTTTTGATCAAGGTAATCAACGAATAGTACATTGTGTGATCAGCTTGTGTGATGAGGTTTTGATCTAGATACTCATCCACGATTTGTTTGAGTCTATTGATCTGACCAAAATCAAGCTCAGCGCTGTTGAACAATGCATACAGGTATTGATTCATGTCGATCTGTGTGTCTAGCTGTGATTGTGACTGCAGCAAGAGTAGATACTCCAATGCCTGATCAAATTTTCTAAAATCTAAAGAAAACTGAAATAGAGTTGGCAGCAATGCTGTATTGTTGGTTTTGTCATACAGCTTGCCCAGCAAGTTCAATGAGTATTCACTTTGTGATGGCGCTATTTGTCGTTCGTTGGTGTTGGTGGCCCCAGACTCCACTGCTTCATCTACGATCTGCTGGAGTTCTGATTTTTTGGATGAGAGATTGGATGCTATGGATGATTTGCGTTGCTGGAGCGCGGCATCATCCATCTGCTGCTGTATAGTGATCAGCTGCGCTATCGCCTCCTCATTGTTTGCCACTGTAGTGGTATGACTACTGATATCTTGCAACAAAAAAATCCCACTCACCACAATAAGTAG
The DNA here is from genome assembly GCA_937930555.1 of Candidatus Absconditabacterales bacterium. Lineage (GTDB taxonomy): Bacteria > Patescibacteriota > Gracilibacteria > Absconditabacterales > Absconditicoccaceae > JAHDCT01. The sequence continues at coordinate 57,953 of CALHCH010000045.1, forward strand.
TGCAAAAACTAACAAAAATATTGTTTTCTTCGGTTTTCTAGGCATATAGGGTTGGTTTTTTTAAATCGGTAGTTTGACGACTCATGTTTTTCAAACCCCTCTGTCCTACGGACATCTCCCCTTCACAAGGAAGGACAGCGAGAGTAGATCCCAAGCGTGTTGTCCCCTGATAAGGAGAAGGGACCCTTTAGGGTAGGGGTTTGTGATAGCCGTATTCTACCCTCACTTCTCCAACAATCCGACACATCCTATCATCGCAGCATTGTCCGTACAGTAAGAGAATGAAGCAGGATAGTACAAAGATATAGTGTACTGCGTCGCAAGCTGACTCATCTTGTGTCTCAATATCGAGTTGGCAGACACGCCACCGACCACTCACAGTGTTTTTGCTTTTGTGTCATTGAGTATTTTGGTGGTATGTGATACCAGTGCATCGGTCACGATCTCCTGAAATCTCCAGGCGATATCCGCACGCATCTGATCATCTACGACTATATCATTTCTACTGAGATACTCAAGTAGGGAGTGTACTTGTGCCTTGACACCAGAAAAACTAAATTGATCGGAGGTGTTGAGCTTGCGGAGTCTGGTGCCGATCAGCTCATCTGGTCACACATCCTCAGCGATCTGCTGTATCCAGGGTCAGCCAGGATATGGCCCTCCCAGCATCTTTGCTACCTTGTCAAACGCCTCTCCCACAGCATCGTCCAGCGTCTGGACGAGCTTGGTGACGGTATATGGTCACACGACGTATGTCTCTCATATACCCATATGTCATCTCTTGGTATACAACTCATCATGCTTCGCATCATCAATCATCAATCATCAATCATCAACTATATATATATCACTATGCCCACCGCTCACGGTCAGGCACAGATATGGTAGCTGCAATATACCTATATCACGATCGAGTAATACCGAAAACACATGTCACATAATATGGTGAGTCTCCACCACAGGAAGATCTAGCGCTGCTCATAGTGTATATGCTGCAGTCACTCCCACCACCAATGAGCCAGGCAGTCCTGGAGCCGATGCTATGGTGATACTATCCAGATCTAACATATCTCACTCATATGTATCACATAGCTCCTGATACAGCGGTGCTATGGTATCCGCATGTGCCCTACTCGCCAGCTCTGGTACCACGCCTCAGTATGTCGCATGTATGCCCTGCGATCTCGTCACCATACACTCTACCACGAAATTGCCTCCCTCCATCGAGACGATAGCCAGTGAGGTGTCATCGCAACTTGATTCTATAGCGAGTGTTTTCACAAATTAATCTTTTTTGGATCTAAAAATCTGATGAAATAGCAAGAAAGGAAATAACAATACGCGTCATATATTGGGCTTGTGCCATACATAGGCAGGATACTCCCTAAACAAAAATCTCAAAAGTAGATGAAATGTGTTCGACTGTTTGTCGGTCACGAACGGATAGGTAAAAAAATCTTTGATCAAAATAATGAGTCACATAGTGTATATGTAGAGAAGTGAGAGGTAGTTTCAATGGGTGATGAATCTGAACATAAATCAACTCAATACAACAATAAATCATTGTGAGAGAAAAAGAAAAACTACACGAATTGTGTAGTTATTTTAACAGTACAGGAGAGTTGGCTAATTCACTACAATAATTATAAATTTCAGAACCAACGTTTCTTCATATCTATTAAGTTCTTCTCACTAAGATCCATATCTACATCACCAATCACTGAGTCTATTCAACACATTGGACACAAGGCTGTTAGTCTTATTCAAACCTCATTAATATCTGTTCGACTTACTATTAGTTTTGAATTAAATCTTTTTAGGCAATGAAAACATCAGCTCATATTGCTCTTTTCTATTGAATCACGGTTCATTTGTGAATATGATCGAAAATCATCTGTATTAATACCCATAGTAAGCTATTATCCAATAAAACTATTTATCAAAACATTATTTTCAAATAGATTTAATTGTAGATTGTAAGAAGAGCAGCCTCGTTATCTAGACACGTCATACAATACCCTTTGACAACTAATTATTCTAACTCCTTCACCATATACGTCCCCTCCTCCACATAGCCCAATTTCTTGTAATATCCCTTTACTCATATACCAGAAATCACACTCAGATGAGTATATCATCTGGCGGTAGCGATGAGCTGTGCTGCATCCATCAGCCATCTCCCGACTCACTTATGCTGGGCACTCTGTGTATCAGATCAGTCGCTCAGTAGGGACTCTAGCTTGCCATATACATGCAGCTCTCTGATCAGGGCCTTGCCTGCCTCTACACCTGGATAGTCGATCGCCACTCACTCATCTGGCAGCAGCAGTCTCGCAAACCCATACAGATATCACAACGCATCCTCCACAGACACAAACATCTCTTCACCATTGCTACTACGATACCTACGTACGACTAGGAATGGTTGGTCGGTTTGTTTTTCTTGTATGTCGCACCCTTCGATTTCGCTACGCTCCACTCAGGATGACAGATTTCATGTTTTGCTTGCTCAGTCTGGATGATGTATCGAATCATCCCTACCCCTTACTGTATCCTTACTCCTTTTTCATTCTTCCTTTTTCCCTACATCATTTTCTCACGCCTTGTTTCTATACTCCCTACACCTCGTACACAAACATACAAAATTTCTCTCCGAGACGTCATCAAACGCACCTCATACGGTATATGTCTCCATACGGTCGTCTATATCTCGCGTCTCTCATGAGAGTGATGTATGCTGAGTGTTGTCAACTCACAGTGGTGTGTTTACATGCTCGAGTAGTACTTGCATATCAGTCACTTGCTGAGAATTATTGCCTGACAACGCCTCATCTGATTTATCTGACTCTCATCTGATTCACACAATTCATCTAGCTGATCCAAGTCTACTATACTGCTGTTTACGCAAGTCCTGATCCTCTGCATAGTTTTTAGTCATATCATTCATCACGAGCTGTCTGAGATTGGGTGTATTAGCGCCTGCTACTACCTCATTCGTGTCAAAATCACGTGCGAGACGTTTGATCCTCGCGTATGGTGGGATTATTTTTGTTTTAAATTCTTTGATCAGATGAATGAGATCTTCATCAGCTATTGGGGTATATTTTCACTCTTTGTATAAATCATATAGCGGAGTATTTGGGATGACCGCCGTAGGATAAAATTTGAGCTCATCAGACTTGATCCAGGGCGTAGTAAAAGCAATTTGAAACGTCTCCAGATCCTTGGCAGGCGTGGAGGTGTATAGACCAGGCATATAGTGATTGGAAATCTTGAATCCATACTGACGGAGCTTGTGCATAGCGAGCCTGATCGCTTGATTGTCATGTCAGCGGACATTGGCTTCGTGGACGTCATTGTGTAGGGTCTGGATACCCATCTCGATACGTGTCACACCTAGCGATCTCCAGTATTGACAGTTTTCATCTGTGACATATTCAGGCCTAGTTTCGACGGTAAGTCAGATGATTCTATTGGGCGCGGTTTCATTGATACGGAGAGACTCTTCTACCGTCTCTGGATACACGATCTCTAGATCTTCAGTCACGGTATATCTAGCTGATTTGGCAGAGCTAAAATCAATCTCTATATGATCAAGAAATGTTGTAAAATTATTGCAGGCGTCATAGAGTCATTTAATAAACTCTGTCTTGTAGCTCTGCGGATACACATCTCGCGTCCCTCATAGGACGATCATCTCTATCTTGTCGGTCTTGTGACCTGTGAGCGTGAGACTCAGAAGTCTATTATATACCTGCTTGTATGGGTCAAACTGATTGAGCAATGCTCTCATCGCTCAGGGCTGAGTATTGATATAGCTCTTGGGCATAGTCGCATCATTGGGGCAAAAAATACATTTGCCAGGACACCAAAACTGCTTGGTCAGTACCTGTACAGCGACGATACCAGACTGTGATCTGATAGATCTTTTTCTGAGCAGTGCTTCTATCCAATCAGACTCCTTCACCTGTCATTTGGATTTCATGCTTCGATAGGTCTTGAGGACAATGATATTGGTCGGCACATCGGTCTGATTATACTCTTTGGCTCGTGCTCTTTTTTGCCTCACGACTTCTGCCCTCGAGCGATCTGCTGGAGGGAGTGAGAGGATAGTGTGTACTAGTACTTGCAATTCTGACATATTGACTTATATATAAATAATATTTTAAATCTTGAATATTAAAATCCAATGAAAGAAATAATAGCATCAAGAATGAAGCCATTAAGGATATCTACTGCTGCTAGCAAGATAGTATGAAAATGCAAACTTATGGCTAGTGATAATTTATCAATTATGCACGACAAGCACATTTCATTAAACAAGGTAGAATCAGAATTTAGTGACATCAATCAATGAGCCTCTTGAGAGCTTATACAATTGTTGGATAGCAATATTTGTCAAAATCAACGATTGCTTATCAAAAATGATACAAAAAATTATCTAGCCATAAACGAGATAAAACAGAATAGAAGTTGAACATATCTATATACGCTACCTATGTACCTAAATTTTGAGATCCATAACACTTCTGGATTTATCCAATGAACTAGTGAGTTTGAGGAAGGTGAGCTGCTTGAATACATGTGATACATAAAACGTCTGACAGCAAAACCAGGTAATCATTATCTTAATATCTGAGGACTGCGTTTTGCAACCAATAATAGATGACCCTATTCTGA
>CALHCH010000046.1 GCA_937930555.1 Candidatus Absconditabacterales bacterium
ATCGTGCTATCGTCTACGATGATGAGCTCCATCCCTCTATCTCACAACAAGATCTTGCCATCACTCACGATCCAAGGACCATTTGCTGTCTGATCTCCTGCCTGTACCACAAAGGTATTGCTCGGACCAAACGTAAAGATATTGGTTTCATCGTTTTCTGCTACCCATTCTCCTCATACAATGACATCAAATTTATTCATATCCTCATCCGTGACTTTTAGGTTTTCGATCAATTGTACTGGGTCTACCTCGACTTCTACCACCTCGATCTTTTGGTCTTTGGCTCCACATCATGCGAGTATCATACCGAGTCCTAGCAGGGCAATACTGAGAGTTACTTTTTTCATACTATATATTATACAATAAAAACAAAAATAGACTATAGTGATCGAGAGATTGTTTGCAACGAGAGAGTGAAATTCTGATTTTGACTTGATATTTTTGTATATATTTATACAAGTCAATATATATTTATATAGTATTTTATTTACACATATGTCTCTTCTTGCTCTTCCAGATTGATTTTCATTATTGTCCAATAAGCAGAAAGTGAGAGCAGTATGTCAAAAAACTAAGGATTTAATTGCTTATACACTGCGTGATGCTCCCACAAAAAAGTATACAGAGATAGATAATTGAATTCCTGCTGAGTATATCGAATATTGAGACAAATCTGGAGAAAAAATATTTTGGGTGCATTGAGTTTTTGGTGATATGACAATATTTGAACGTCAAATAATGAGTAAGGCATTGAGCGACTATCACCACATATGACTCAATTATTGTAATTATGAATTTATTGATCGACAAAGAAAGCTTAAAATAAAAGATCCATTTCAAATTAGTGAAAATCTACAGAATTCATTTATTGATAGGATGTGATGGAAGTCAGAAAAATTTCATCGAATATGATGATCTTTGTGATGAGAGAGGATATTGAGATCAGTATCAAAAAATCCAGATTCTGCACTCTCTATCACATGATGATGACCATCCTGACTATGACAAGAAAAAGTCTCGCAACTTGAAAATATTTGAAATTTTTCAAAGATCGCTAAGGACAAAAAATTGCAATTAAAACTCTTTCTTGAATGATTTGAAAATCCAGAATTTATACCACCTTGATTTTTTAGCAAGTGATTTGAAAAATATGTTGATCAAGATAACTATAAATTATTTCTTGTAAAATATATCTTGCCTTTCAAGAAAGCTAGTATAGACTCTCCAGATATCGAATGAAATAAAAAAAGACTCATTCAGATTGCAGAGGCATGAGTACCTATCTGTTTGCAGCGATGAAAAAATGATCAAATCACACCAATTAAAAATATGGATACTCGAGTGCAGTGAGCATGAGATATGCTCATACATCAATATGTATCTGACACCGCAAGACATGCTATCTACATTGATGATTACCGTTGATTCAATAAGAATCAGAAACAATTTTTTGACATGATAAGTAAGAAGTAGTTTTTTTATATTTTTATCACAATTTAATGAAACCTCCTCAAAGAGTGGTAATAACTTGAATGGGTACTATAAATCCAATAGGATCAAATATATCAGATTTTCGTCAAAATTTGAAAAACAATAACGGCTGAACAAGATTTCTTGATGAAGAGGTAAAAAAGCAGCATTGAATTGTGCATGATAATATTGGTGTCAAAGTTGCTGCTCCCATAATGGACGATCTTGATAAAAGATCAGAAGATGAACTCTGACTAGGTCGTAAGGAGAGAAGAAGAATGTCAAAATTGATGAAGATTTATGAACTTGCTGCCGCTGAGGCGATTACTAATTCTGGTCTCGATCTTAAAAATGTGCTTCGTAAAAAAATATACTATGCTACATCTATGTGATGATTTGATTCTATAACAAAATGAATTGAATCTTGAATGTCTAACAAGCTTAAGAATGCAAGCCGAACCTTCGCTATACCCACTTGAATTATATCCACACAGGTATTTAATATATCTAAGAGGTATGAGTTTTGATACAAAAGTCCTCAACCATTTACTGAGGCATGTGCTGCTTGACTGTATGGCGTAAAAACCGCATTTCATGAGATAAGAAATAATGAAATTGATGTTGGATTAGTTTGATGATGAGATACCATGATTTCACCCAATGGGCTTCGTGGATTCAATTCAACAAAAGCTCTTTCTACTAGAGACGACTTGACCGCATCTAGACCTTGAGACGCAGAGGTAGATGGATTTGTTATGGCAGACTGAGGTTGATTCTTGGTGTTTGAATCATTGGAGCATGCTAAGAAAAGAAATGCAAAAATCATTGCAGAGGTATTCGGTTTTGGTGAACGTGCTGATCATTTTAGTTTGACCTCTCCAGATCCAAGTGGAATAGGTATAGAATGAGCAATTTGAGATTTACTTGCAACATCAGGTTTATCAATAGAGGAAATTGATGCATGGTGATTGCATCGAACGAGCACTTGAGGAGATGTTTCTGAGATGAAATGAGTTATGAGATTTTTGAGAGAGCATGATATGACATGATGATTTTTTGCTTGAAAATCTAGAACAGGCCATACATTGGCATGAGCAACTATACTATCATTGATAGAGTGAATTATATATATGGAGGAAAACTATATCAATCCAATGAAGCATTTACATACCTTGCATCCTGAAGTTAAAGCTCAATTAAATAGGCATTATATAGATCAGCTTACTAGTGATTCAGCAAGATCTGTAAAGATAATTAAATTCATAATTAACGGCTTAGCATTTGGTGGTTACAATATTGCATGAGCTTTTTGAAAATATATTGAATAGTTTACCCACCAGTATACTCCTTATTCTCCTCGCCTGGCTTAGGTATGGTCCGCCCGCATCCACAATCTCGTACCTCGATTGTTGGGATGCTAGATTGCTTCTCGGAGCTAAATTTACCCTCATGTGTATTTTGAGGTATCGTCGCCCGGCTTGGGTATAGTCCATCCACATCCACAATAATTCTGACGAAACAGTCAGTGTTTTTTGGTAAGTCTGGTGGCATGTTCGTATCACTTATTTTTGGCAAAATTGAACCAGAGAAATTTGGTGCTTGGATGTCTGCGTTCTCCTTCTATCCCTCGACGAAATAACTTGTCCATCTTTTTTTTGGGAGATATAAGAAGCGTAGAAGTGAAATATGGTATATCGTGTTTTGCTGCGTTTTTTGCCGCTTCGGCGAGTCTCATCGAGTAGCAGGGATTGCATCTGCTAGATCGCTCTTCCATCTCTCCAGCGACTTTTAGTGCTTCTTTGTCGCTTGCATTTTTTAGCGATGGATCGATGTCTTCTTTTTCGTCTATCATCGCTTGAAAAAATTCCTTCGGATCATACCAGTCTTCTACGATCTCATAGTCACCCCTCTCCAGTCCGATGAGTTTGATAAAACTATCATAACGTTTGGTATGCTCAGCACGAGGATGGATATTTGGATTGTATAGAAACAGGTAGAGCTTAAAATGATTCTTGAGCCAATGGAGTGGTCGTGAGAGATCTGGAGCACAGCATATGTGGAGGAGGAGTTTGGGTTTTTGGTTAGGAGTTAGGAGTAAGGAATTAGGAGTTAGGATGTTTTTTTGTTTTGGGATTAAGTTCCTTATTCTTTTCTCCTTATTCTTTTTTCCTCATGTATTACCACAAAATGTCTGTCTATGTATCTGACTCACTCAGTGGGTCGCTATCGCTTGTCTGTGTTTTTTGGTGCCATATCATTTGTGTTGATCCAATCCGTACTCGGACAGTTTTTTTGAGATTTTTTTCATCCGTCTATCTCTCTCGACCTTGGCGATGATGCTAGCCATGGAGATAAGAGGATTTTTGGCATCACCTTTGATGATCGTGATGACTTGCGTGTCTAGTGCTGTGTCTAGTCAAAATGTATGATTCCCATCGATGATCAGCCCCTTGCATACAGCGACGGTATTTGGTGTGTGAAATATGTCTCTGAGTTTTTTGTTGCTCACAGTATTGGTGGCAAAGAGTCTGGAGAGATGTGCGAGCGCCATATGATCTTCTCCATATACGGACTGTGCCAGAGCAGGTGCTCGCTGTGATACAAAATATTTTTTCAAACACAAAAATATCCCTCTCACGCAGGCATACTGGAGAGCGGGGATGATACCTTTCTCGTCGATTTGTTTGTTGGATGCTCGTCAGGATGCGTAGTGGATGATACCCTGTGACTCTAGGTCCTGGATCTGACCATAGAGCGTCTCTCTGCGTCTCTCGCTGATTGACTTACTATCACAAAAATCACTCAGATCAGCCTGCTGCAATGACAGCGTGCATCACACACTCACTGGACCCGCAAGCGGTCAGCGACCTGCTTCATCTATATGGATGCGTAGCTGTGTGGGGAGTGGTGCTTCGTATATTGAGGAGAGTTTAGTCTTGTCCATACTTTTTGGGATTGGTAAGTTTTTTGTCTACTATATTCAGCAGTTTGCTTTTTTCTTGATCTGACAAGGTGTTTCGTTGGAGCAATGTATCAATTTGTTCAAACTCGATCTTTCAGGTCTGTATAAGTTTTATCATATCTTGATGGAGCGTGTAGATAGTTTTGTTTTCTACTTCCAATATTTGTAGCGCCTCTCTTTTAGCATTGTCTATGTGAGTCTGCTGGAGTAGCATCTGATTTATCGATGTAGACGGTTTTGTATAGTTTATTGTATATCTAGGACGAGTGATTGTTTTGATTCAGTGAAGCATATTTTATAATCTAAGATAAAACGTGTTGTTCTAGAGCAGTCTGTATATTGGAGTCTGATATCTTGGCTCCAGATCGTGAGTCTATGACTTGCTGACCTTGTATCATCAGTACGAGAGGTGGCTTGATTTTTGTGTTTGTTTTGCCTGCTATATATTTTTTGAGTTCTGGATAGGTGTCTATATCTAGTTGATGTAGTGCTGTAGACCTAGATCTTTCTAGCCACTGATATATCTCCAAAAACTTTGGGAGACAGGCATTACACTTGGTCTTGTAAGCAAATATCAAAAATACTGCAGAATCGTCTCGGAGTGCATCAAATGTTTTGATGGATTGGAGATGATTGATGTATCCAGGTTTTGTATTAAATAATCAGAATACCATGGCAGAGTTGTAGAAGGTAAAATTATTGTGCTTCAATAAGTGTTTTTATGATTTCTGGATCCTTAGTATATAGAGCTATGATCACTATCCAAGCGAATATTACCATATACATCTTAGCCTGAAAAGATCATTTGAGTGTCTTGTGTCTAAAAAAGCTCATCCCAGCAAATGCACCCACAAATCATCCTGCCGCCACGAGCGTGAGGAGTTGTTTTTCTGATATGCGCCACCTGTCAGACATAGCTTTTCGTTTGTCTAGTCATCGGATGAGAAAAGTGATGATATTGATGATGATGAGGTATCGTCAGAGCATAAGGTGGTGATTGGTAAATGGTCATTGGCTCGTTTTTTTTGGATATATATGTAGGGACATCGGCTTGCTATGTCTTTGTGTTACTGTGTCCTTATACTACCATACATGAGTCTGTCATCCTGAGCGTAGTCCCGTGTCCACGGGATGAAGTCGAAGGGTGCGACTCACAGAGATAGCGATCCGTCATATGATCGATATATAGTCCTACCATATATCAGTCATACTGACAGCTAAAGCAATCAGTTGTAGTATATGCCCAATAGCTACGATGTATGGCATACCATATATTTTATATGGTCGACTACCATATGTAGATAATATGTATCACCACGTCGCAACTATGCCCTTTAGGGTATAGATCTTGCCGGTATCACTGACAACTAAAGCAATCAGTTGTATACAGTGAGAATAGATATGTTGCCAGATAAAAAAAGAGAGAATGGAGCTTTCACTCGCTATCGTGCAATGAATTGGTAAATATAATAGAAGTCAATACAAAATCACTTCATTCTCTCCAAATCTGTACCATACAACAACTATCCATCCGATTTTTGCATATTTTTGTAGTATTGGGTATACTTAGGGTGTTGAATTTTTATGTACTAGATGATAAGCTATGGTAGCAACAGACCCTTTTGAAAAGCTGGATGGTACAACTCCAGCAGCCAAACCAAAAAAGATCACTCGCAAAAAGAGCTCAACTAGCTCCAAATCTGCCACGACCAAAAAAAGAAGAACAACCAAAAAGAAGAGAACTCGTCGCACAAGCAGCAAGGTCAAGCAGGGTAGTAAGGTATCTACAAAGTGGTTTTTTGTATGATGTGGAGTGTTTCTACTTATCTTTATGATATTGATGTTGGCGTGAGTGTTTTGGGTGATCAATTCGCCTAGTATGCTTGAGTCGCTAGGTATGGATATCGGTCAAGTAAAGACTTTGCTCTATCTATTTTCTAGTCTGTTTTTTGGGATTATTACGATCGCATTATTGTTTTGGTTGTTTTTGTCTCTATATAGAGTCGCTACCAAAAAATGAAACAAACTCAAGTATGTGATATGACTCATATCCTCACTAGTGCTCCTGATCGGTATCGTGATATGATGGGTCTATGCTATCAATAGAATCTCTGAGCTTAGCTCAGGCAAGATAGTCACCAATAATCCAGTACTTGTGTACTTAGAAACCAAAGATGGGCCAGTGTTTGTGGAAGATGGTATCAAGCTAATTGCGCCTATGTCACTGAGATTTGGTCTCAATACTAGTATATTTCAAAGAGATATCCAAAGGGATATATGACAGAGTTCTAGTGTGTCTAGCATCCAGTTGGATTGTGGCAATGAGCAGATATTAAATCTCTCTAGTGGTGATGCGTTTGGTGGGGATTGTCTCTATATGGACAAGCAAGAGTATAGCATGACTATGATAGTCAATTACGTCACCTCTGACGGTACCGCCAAAACCAACACCTATCCTGCAGGTACATTTACACCTGAGGCGGCTATTCAGATAGAACCACTAGACCAAGAATGAACATACAACGACAAAAAAGATGAGTATATCATCGGTACCGCTCCTGTCCCAGTGAGATTTAGATCCGAGCGTTTGTTTAGTGATCTCGGACTTGATGATGACAATATTCTCTGGGATTTTGATGCTGATGGCAAGGTTGATTTTACCAATCAGGCGAGTTTTCAGACATCATTTGATGAGTCGAGACTACACAAGGTAGCGTTTCAGCTACCAGATTTGCCAGGACGAGGAGATACGCGATACCAGTTTGAGCTCAGAGTGGTAGAATCCGAACTCGCATCCTGCACCCTAGACAAAGAAAATACCAGAGATAATAGATGGAAACTCACACCGAGATTTGACGAAGATCTGCAGATAGCACAGTACAAATATACCATATATGATACACTCAATGAAGACGTGATAGACACACCCAAAGGCGATCCTAAATGATGACTCTCATACAACTTTCCTGATGGAGCCAACTATGAAATCTCGATGATATATATCACTAAGGACGGGCAAAAATGATCTTGTAAGCCGATAGAGATCACTCAGTGATATGCAGGCAATCAAGCGGAGTTTGTGGTGTATCACAAGCACAATCAAGACGACCCATATGCAGAAGTAGACACGAGTACTACCCAAGCTATCCGAGATGGAGAGAAAATCACGACAGAATTGATTCCGAGTACATTTCAGATCCAAGTAGAGAGAACTGTACCAGATGCTAATGCTGATGTGGAGGTATTTTTTAACGGTAGAGAGATATTTCCGACCAATCGTGTCTACGAATTTACCGTCAATCAAGAATGATTGTTTGATCTAGAGTTTGTGGTGACCAACGATAAGGGAAAATCTAGTACTCAGACCTATCCAGTCCTGACTTCTAGAAACTCTGTCGAAGCCCTCATCAAAGTAAATGGCGAACCAGTGGGAGAAGATCCGTTTGAAGTAGAATTGGATGCGTCTGTGTCACCTCTATATGATGAGGATGATGAGATAGTGTTCTTTACTCGAGATTTTGGAGATGGCGAGATACTACAAAAAGTCTCTCAAGGAAAGATCTCACATACCTACAAATTTGATGCAGAAAACACGAGAGGTGAGTTTTATCCATCGGTCACTGTATTTACAAGGAAATGATTTGAGGATACCTACAAGCTCCCAGAACCAATCGTGGTAAAAAGAAAACAGAAAGAAGTGGAGATTTTTATGGAGTCACATCCTACTCAGCAGGCAAGTGTAGGAGATACAGTCAGGATGAGCGTGCGTACAGATGGACTCGTAGATAGTATACAGCGAGATTTTGGCAACAATAGAGTGGTAAGCTGTGAGGGGAGAGAGTGTAGTAGTACAGCTACTACCTATACCGAGCCAGGCACCTACGATATCAAGGTAGAGGTCTCTTATGAGGACAATATACCTGCTGTGCAGAGGATGCAGGTGAGAGTGTTTTAAAGTCAGAATACAGAATACAGAAAAAAGATGCATGATACCGTTGGTTATTGCGAGAGGTATGGTATGTTTATCTCAAGAGATTGCGGAAAAAGTTATTTAAATTTGACTTATGTGATATAGATAGTTATAATATTGCTATATTTGCTTTTTAAATACATATATTATGTCTATAGAAAAGAATAAGAAACTGACGAATGCGATAACTCGTCTCAAGGAATTGAAGCCTTTTGATACACCTCAAGATGTTCTTGATGATATTAAGATGTTGATTGATAGTATAGAATCTGCGCCTACTACCTCCGATGAGGATATGGTAACACAACAAGCTGGCGCTCAAGAAGCTGCAGCAGAAATAGCAGCTGATGCTGATGTCACGAAAGAACAGGTAGATGAGCTTAAAGATCAACTAAAAGATAGTGATGAATATCCTGAGTGGATAGAGAAGTTGCAATATAATTCCGATAGAATAGATTATTTTCTTAAAGAAAATAGAAGATTGATAGAAAATAAAGAAGGATTAATTGAGTGAGATGATCTTACTTTGTTTTTATTTTCACACAACCAGAGGTATAGAGAAGGTGACCAGAGATTTGTAGATTTAGATCATGCGAAAAGACATTATGATTTCTTGCAAAATGATTGAGTGGTTTACAAAATGAGTAAATGAGAACTATATCAGTATGGTAATTATTTTGAAATTAAGGCAATCTCAGAGGACAAAAGATCTGTGGAGTACTACAAGATAGATTGAGTTTCTTGAATAGTAAAGACTTGATCTATTTGATAGATTTTTTAAAAATATGATAGATACTATTCTCATTGATAGCCAAGAGCTTTGTTATAAGGATGTATTAAAAAGAGGTGTTAAATTTAGCACCTCTTTTTTCATTGCAAAAAAACCCACCACCACTATACTCTCAGCAATGATAGGCAATCAACAACTCAAGGACACTATACAGACACTCTGCGATCGCATCACTCAGTCGGGTGAGGTGGATTTTCCGTTTGTGTTGGTGGAGTGAGGGAGTGGGATGTGAGTATATGAATATCTCTTGGAGCAGATGTACACCCTCGTAGGGATGTATCGTCAGGATATCCTGGTATTGCGTGATCTGACTGATGAGCTAGGTAAGACCCATACCCTCAAGGTCCAGATCAAAAAACCTGACAAGGAAATGATCGAGTCTGAGACCTATGGTCCTGTGACCAACTATGGTGCGAGGGAGATCGTGCATCGACTCTCACTAGCTCCTGCAGGACAACTCAAGATCGTATTGATAGAAAATATCCAGAGGATGAATATCGCCTCCGCCAATGCATTGCTCAAGAGTTTTGAGGAACCATTGCCTGGTAGACTGATCATAGGCACCACGACCAATACCGACGGCCTCCTAGATACTATACGCAGTAGGGCATTTCTCCTACGTGCAGTGCCAGCCAGTAGTGATCAGCTCATAGCACAATATGCTTGACAAAACATAGAAAAATCAGTATTGTGATCGTATGTAGCACTCTCGTGATGAGATCAGATCGAGATGGATCGCCTGATCCAGGAGTGACCTACATCTATACAATGATATACGCAGCTCGAGCAAGAGATATTCTCATCCTGAGCATCGCATCGCATCGTGACTCTGGTCAAACAACTCTCAACCACCTGGACTCATACACAGCTACTGGAAGCACTGATGCTCAGAGCAAGTATGGAGTGACGTCATCATCTCATACAGCGTCTGAGTACTGCACAACAGATGCTCAGATCCAATGTAGGGAGTGATCAGGTATGGTTTGGGTTGGGGATCTAGAGGAAGAAGGAGTAAGGAAAGAGGAAGAAGGAACATGAGTGGCTATCGCAAATCACCCCTATCCCTCTTTGAAAAAGAGGGGAGCATGAGTGGCTATCGCAAATCCCTCCCACCTCCCTTTGTCAAGGGAGGAACATGAGTGGCTATCGCAGAATAAATAACCGCCATCCTGAATGTCATCCTGAGCTTGTCGAAGGGTGAACATGAAGGATCTCGTGAAGTTATAAGTGGGACGTTTTATATGGTATTGTAATATATGCTCACATCATCCAAGATACAATCTGCTGAATCACTACACAAAGAGAGTGGTGGAGAGAAGTGATGAGTTTTTGGTGAGAAGGAATTTACTACAAATAAGAAGAAAGAGCTTGCGCAGATATTGTGAGATGCAGATCAAGTAAAGTCAACCGAGACATCTTTGGAAATTACAAGCAATAGATCAACTCTTGTAAATCTAAGTGCGAAGTATGGTGTAGATCAGATAACAACTGAAGTTGAAAAACAGCTAGATGAGACAAAAAATACCATGTGAAAAATTGATCCCCTGGTAAGGGCAGAGCTTATATGAGCTATGCTTACAAATCCAGAAAATCATTTTGATGATGTGCAAGACGCATATGGTCAGGAGAGTTTGCATACTCACCCCACACCAGATCTTCGTTGCTCACCAACTGATGTGAGTACATGGAAAAGACTATATGAGGAATCTGGATGAAAAACGAAATATCACTATATAGCTTGGTTTGATGATGAGTGAGCCATGTATATGGTCAAATATCACTATAGCGGCAAACCAGTACATCACTACACATGAGGTCAAAAAGTAATGATTTCAAAATCTAAGTGATGAGCATTGCTTGACTGAACTCGTGATGCTTCACTTGATCAGATAGGCAATGTGCAGTATATGGTTGCACAAAACTCAATACATCAATCGGAAAAACATGAAAGATAGCCGTCATCCTGAATGTCATCCTGAGCTTGTCGAAGGGTAGACATGAAGGATCTCGAGAGTCTATAAGCGAGACTCTATGATAGTAAAAATATATTCTTTAACTACAATCCCGCTTACAACTTCACGAGATTCCACGTCGCATAATCTCTAAACTCACTTCGTTCGTTTGAGCTTATCCGACTCTGAATGACGTATTTTTTATCATGATATACTAGAGGTATATACTATCTCACACAAAAAATCATCTCGAGAGGAGATGATTTTTTGATTTTTTTGGTGCACTATGTCTAGTGATGGATACCTCACTCGGTCAGCTCGTTCATCTCTTTTTGGAGAAAATGAGAGATGGCGACTCTGATGATGATGATCGCTCATAGCTGGAGGAGATGCTCCAGGGATGGCTCGCCTATGGTCAGGATGATATCCGCAGCTATAAACAACTCCAACGCCAATAGTAGATATGAACCAAGCTTGACCCTAATCACCGAGAGATCCACCGTGGTGTGCTTGTCCCCAAACAGATGATCCATATGCATCTGCACAAACAAATATATCGCATACACAAACCCATACACAATCACCAGCACGGTCATCACATCTATGACGGTGACTATTACTTCAAATATCGTGTGAAGCATATCTGTGGAGTGAGAACTATCCAAGTGCATATCTTGGGATACAAAATCAGCTGCCTGCGCAATAATTCACTGGCTAGCTGACTGTAGTGTATCTATAGTGTCGACCGATGTAGACATACCAAACAAATAAGTAAATTGTTGTATTATACCCATAGCACAACTCACAACAAAAAGAGGAGAAACAAAAATAGTATAGCATCTACCGTATGTTGTTGAAACACAAGACCTATGGTATGAGGCGATGCGTGTGCTGCGTCTGCACTAGCATGCTCTCATCAGACTCATTCTTGTCAGTCTATCGTGGCGAGTATCATAGGTACGTCTCCACCTACTTCTGATATCTCGATTCTCTCCCAAAAATTTCTCGCGTTTGTAGCTCATTCTTGCTGAGTAGGAGCATCGATTTTTTGTGATTTTTGAGTTTCTTGCTCTTGTCATTGTTGTTGTTTTTTTGCAAATTCTTCATACACGCTTGGGTCTACATCAGCAGTACCTCATGCTCATGTGATAGGGAGTGTAGATGGTGGACTGTTGTGATAGGTTTTTGCTGGAGCGAGCACCTTATTTTGCGCTTGAGCATTGTATGATTTTTTGATATGTTGTACTGTTTTTTGCTCTAGGGTGGTTGCTGGAGCAGGTGCTACATATGGTGCATCCACAGGATCTACATGAGCTGCAGGATCATCGCAGTCTGGCTCTGGAGTCGGTACGACAGGCTCTGAGCATCACACATCCCCTCACTCTACCTGGACATTATCGTATGATCACAGCGCGATGCTGTGACACAGCAGTACAGCTATGGTTGTGAGTGCGAGTAGCATCTTTTTGATTATCATCTTTTTGTTTTTGGTATATAAAATGTGTACAACTATATAGCCGATAAGCTACGTAGCAAATTGTTTCACCCAAAGAATATATAAACGTTTCACTTATTATTTATTCTTTTGATTCCACTCTTATTTGCTATATTATACTTATCGTATTTAGATCTGTCAAAAAAATAATGCTCTATCTCCTACCACCATCAGAAGGCAAAAATAGCTGAGGAATCGATGCGATATCTCAGAGGACGTTTGTGTCTGATCTCCCGCTGGACATAGCCATATCAGCGACCCCCAAAGATCTCAAATGTAAGGGGGAGAGGTATGAGGAGGGGATAGGACTCAATACTATGATCGAGACTGGATCAGTCCTGACTGCGATCCAGAGATATAGTGGCGTGATGTACAATGCGATCTGATATGAGAAAATAAGCGAGGGTGGGCAGAGATTTTTTGATGAGCATATACTGATATTGTCTGGTATGTATGGTGTACTCAGACCACAAGACACCATCGCCAATTATAAGTTGCCCATAGATACCAAGTGACTGAGGCAGTGGTGGTGAGATAGGATGACCGACATACTCCTACAGCAGCACGAGACATCCACTGATGATCTTATTATCGTAGATCTCCTCTCTGGAGCATATAGCAAGATGCTCAACCAAAAACTCCTGCGTGAGGCAGGAGTGAGATGTGTGCAGGTAGAGTTTGTGAGACCAGACGGATCCAAATATACTCACTGAGTCAAAAAAGTAAAAGGTCAGCAAGTGAGGGAGTGGATGGAGCAGTGAGTGTCGAGTGTGGAATGATTGGGCGGTGAGATGGATGGGGATGTGGTGAGAGTGGTGTGTTAAGTCTTATTGCTTTAAGATTAAAAATTTTCAATATCAAAATTATCTAAGTCTAGAGTAGATTGAGAAAAATCACTAATTGATTGATCGAATTTTGACATATCTTTATCAGTTGGCACTCATCAATCAGCAAGTTTTGAGCTAATTTTGCTTGCCCATAAACTTACGTTTGATATCTTATGGTTGATGATAATTTCATGCTTTAATAGCTCAAATCTTTTCTTTAAATATCTCTTATTTACATCCTTTAGTTGTGATGCTGATTCATCTGCTATTTTTTGAGCTTGATAGATTCACTTTCTTGCCACTTCGAGTGAAGATCTCGCTGCTAGTAGTGCTCATACAGTTGCTAGTAGCACTAATACATCAATTATAATACTTCGCCCAGCTCGTCAGGAGCTTCAACAAGAAATACCGATCTCATTCGTTCATATCATACGAAATGTATACAAAATACGATGATAATTGTTATGTATTTTGTGTTAACTTACCTAGCGTGAGACTAAATTACATATCTACTTATAAGTATTTGTTTAGTCGTAATGCAAATACAAAAAGCATAGAAATAAAAAAACTTAGCAATCTATTTGACGCCGAAAAGGTGTGTTGTAATTATAGCGAGATTGTGTACATATTTATTGTTTATATAACGGATAAATCACATGGGTGAAAATATTTTGATATGAGTTATTTCGTCATTAATTGTTTTACTTATTGATAAGATTTTCTTTTCTGATGTATCACTTGAATGATTATTTATTCTCCTGCTGGCAATCATAGCATTGTCGTTTATACTAAAATTCATAATGATGTTTGGAAAACGTCAATGATATTCACTTCATATAGTGATGAATAGAAATAAGACTAATAGTTTTTTTTCACTCTTTAGTTCATGAAATGTAACACAAAACATATGAGCTGACTCTAGAGATTGGATAAATGCGCAAAAGAATTCCGAATTTGATGAAATCTGTAATGATATCAATGATATATGTCAATATGAGTGATGGATGGGTAGAGAAGCTGATAAAAAAGTGGTTCAAAGTAAATACAAAAGACTAGTGAGACTATCTAAGGAGATATCCAAAGATATCCCAAAACAAATAGGATATTTTTATGAAGATGCTCAAATGTAATCTTCTCTATAGTTATCAAAATAAACACACATTTATCGTTCTTTTACCTCAACTGTAAATCTATGAATTGTCCTCACTGTCACGAAACCATAAATGATAATGCTAAAAAATGCACTTGGTGTATGAACTATATTGATTGAAATACCTGATCTTCAAATACTCATCCAAGCCTTGAATGATATAGAATGAAAAGATTTTGGGCACAAATTATTGATTCATTATTAAGTCTTTTGATAATCCCTATTTTTATTAATATATACTATTACTGTAGATATTGATACACCCTTTGAAAGAAAATCATGAATATTAGAGTTGTTAATCAATCAGATAATTCAATTCCTACTTTCAAATCACTGCTATATAGACATCATTATAAATGAGGTTGGTTTTTGTCTATTTTTTACATAACCTTATTATCGATACTTATAATTGTTTGTGTATATCTCATCTCATGAATAAATAATTTAGAATTATATCGAGAATCATTTGAATCAGGTGAGAATTACTCAATCATTGAATGATTTATTCTGCTTATCCTATTTTTACCAGTTATAATATGACAATTAATTTGAATAATTGTTCCATTTCACTTATTATTCAAGAGTAATTGAATTTGACTGCATGACAAGCTTTCTCAAACTAAAATTACACAATTTGATAATCCGCGAATCAATAACAATCAACGAGGTAGAGGAGAATATATGAAAATGCTTTGATTGATACTAACACCTTTTTTATGATTTGCTATAATTTGAATATATTCAGTATATGAATGAGCAAAAGATGGGAATGGTGATGTGGCCATTCATCAAGAATATTGATTAAATCCTCAAGTACTTGATAATGATCTAGAAACGTGAAGTGATTGGAGAGTTTTACTAAATTGATTTCGATATTTTGAGGAAAATAATGTGTATTTTAAATTTCATAAAGACTGAATTGTGCAGTGAATATCAAACTTAGAAGAATTTTATAGAGCGAAACGATGAATTGATGAGATATGAAATATATACTGATATGAAGTTGAGTGATGAGAGACTACGCCTATAATAATTAATTGAGATTGAACTATTTGGCTTTGAAGATGAGACAACGCGTCTTTACTTAAAAACGTACCTGTAATGAATCAATAAAATTCAAATAACCTACGAGTATTTGACTGTAAGTTAATATATAGTTTTCTTAATTTTAAATCTCCACATACTTCCATTCTCCCTTCTCTATTCCCTCCAATTTCCAGCCTCATATACGATCTCTACGGAGGTAGATAACTTTGTTGTTTACCGCTTCGAGCATTCTTTTTACTTGATGAAATTTTCATTCGGTGATAGTCAGGGACATCGATGTATTGTTTATTTTTGTAGCTGTTGCTGGTCTGGTGATAGATCAGTCGGAGAGTGGGACGCCTTGCTCTAGTGCGGTGAGCATAGCTGGAGTGATTGGTGATTCGGTTTGGATATAGTATTGTTTTTCTACTTTTTTGTGTGGATGAATGATGTTGTGTATGACGCGTCCATCACTACTGCACAGCAGGAGTCACTCTGTGTCTACATCTAGTCTACCTGCGATCTCTACGAGCTCGCTATACGGACAGTCTTGTAGGAGATCTTTGTAGCTGCTATATGGTCATTCGTCTACATTGGAGCTGACATATCCTGCTGGCTTGTGCAGTAGGAGATGTACTACAAATTTTACCGGTATGATATCATCATATACCTTGATCGTATCTCATTCTTTGATTTTGATCTGAGGAGAGGAAACCAACTTATCATTCAAAAGCACTTCTCAAGTCTTGAGAAGTTTTTTGATTTGTCTTCTGGGGACGATGCCTAGGGCAGCGAGATATTTGTCTATACGCATATACTAAAGTAGAAAGTAGAAAATACAAAGTAGAAATATTTATTGAGATAGTGGTGGAGTTACTTGCTAATAAAAATATTCGTCTCATCAGCACCGTTTTTTGTTACTTTCCAAGATCGTTCTCCATTGGAGAAGATGTTTTTTCATCATTCGTATCAGGAGAGGATGACGGATTTTTTGGTTTGGAGCTGTGAGAGAGTGTGGTGTATATCACTGACATCTGTACCCATACGCTTACCATATGGTGGATTGGTCACTAGTGTATTGCTAGCACCTGAGAGAGGAGTAGATCGTGATGTGTGGTCTAGCATATCTCCATACACAAAACTAATCGTATCATCTACTCAGACATGTGCAGCATTTTCTTTTGCTACACGTAGGACATCTTGATCTATGTCTGATCAGATGATGGTATATTGTTTATCATAGCTTTTGGTTTTTGCATCAGCTATGAGAGCGTCAAACTTGTCTTTGTCGAAGATCGGAAATTGCTCGCAAGCAAAATATCTATTGAGGCCTGGGGCGATGTTTCTTGCGATCATTGCTGCCTCTATACATATAGTACCAGAGCCACAAAAAGGATCCATCAGTGGCTCGCTGTATTTTCGATTTGCTAGTTGCACTAGAGCTGCAGCGATATTTTCTTTGAGTGGCGCATCTCATGTTTGATCTCTGTATCATCTTTCGTGGAGACTTTTGCCAGAGGTGTTGATATATAGCGAGCAGATATTTTTGTTGATCACCATAAACACCGTATGCGTATGTCATCATCTGTCTATATGTCGTTCTTTGTCTTTTTCTCAGGTGAGTTGTGTCATTATTGCTTTTTGTATGATGGATTGAGCTGATTTTGGACTATCTATATTGGACTGTCTGGTGTGTACTTTGATAGAGACTCAGTGACCTGGTGCTATATAGTCAGATCGGCTGATGCTCTGTGTCAGATCATACAATTCATCAAAATCCAAGCATATACCAGGCTTATTGAGCTTCAAAAACACTTTATTCGCAATTCTGGACCGTATATTGATCTTGTATGAGTCATCCAATCCTGCATCCACAAAAGTCCCTGTATCGAAGCTATCTTTCGTGAGGTATCACAGTTTTTTGAGTTCATTATTTAGTATACTGGTGAGCCCATATGGGCACGTGATCATCAACATCGTGTGGGTATAGATAAATGAGTCAGTATATACTGATCTTGTGAGATATTATAAGAGTAGTTTACTTTTGTTTGTCAAAGCAATATGCAGGCGGAAGTTTGCATTTTACCTTGTGTTGAGTAGTTTAATTTTATTGTAGTGTTGAGTAGTTTGCGAGATACTTTGTGATGCATATGATGAGAAAAATATTGATATGAGGAATTGTGTTTTTGTATGTGCTATCTACTGCTTTGCAGTCGAGTGTTTTTCGATTTGGGTGAGCTACGGTGTCTGCAGCTGGACCAGTCTCTAGGACCAATCTCGTAGCAGTTGTAGTGGATAGCAACATCTACTGAGCGATACAATGAGATCTCTGACGATACGCAAACACCTACGTCCCAAAACAATCTCCAGGCACTAAACTAGTCACTATACCATTGGATCCAGCAGGATTTAGATCTGATGAGGTCCATCGTGTATTAGAAAATCTCTATTTTGAGTGACACAAAGATGACAGTACCAATCTCGTGTGAGTGATAATTTTTGGTGATGTGCCACTTCCGACAGTAGAAGTAGATGGTGAGACCTTCAAGTCAATTCATCCTTATACTGATTTTGAAAACCAGCCAATGTTTAGTTATGATCCTGGTCGCGGCATATGGACGAGTAGGTGACAGTCGTTTTCCCAACCAGAACTCCGACATGCCCTTATACCAGGTACCGATACGTGATTGTTTTCCAAGTTTTTTGCCAAGCTCAAGGAGTATGATGCTGATCCATTGGAGTATGCAGAACCACAGATCTGGTATGATGACTACCAATTGATGCAGTCTACATTTACCAAAGAACAACTAGATGAGTATATCAATACTTTGATTTTTGCTGAGGACAGAAGTTATCGTAGGATCAATCGTACGATGACAGATGTGATGAATGAAGAGTATGCGGATGATCTAGTAGAAGATATAGAAAGGATCAATCAAGTCCATGCACAGCTTTCATCACAACCCAATCCCGACAACGCGTCCAATCCTGAGGTAGACGAAGCAAGTGCTGGTATTTTTGCAGGTACCAAAGAGTTGTTGGAGTTTTTTGATCCAGATGAGGTTGCTCAGACCATCAAGGATGCGTCTGATAGTCCTGTACCTACACTTATCAATGCTAAGCAGATTGAAAATAATTTTCGCCCTGTGTTTGCTTTGTTTGGTGATGAGTATCTCTCCACCATGGAGGACAACTTAGCCGCGGGAGGTAGATATGATCTAGACACTATAGACACTACCTTAGAAAAAATACAAATAAAAGATCAAATCGCAATACAGTACATCAAAGATATGAATACACTTCTCGAACAATCTTTGGACGAAAAGATACAGCAAGAGCAGTACATGCTCAAATATCCACTCCCAACTTGGTATGAGCAACGAGAGTCAGCAGATTTGTTTGAGTGTGCGCCAGATAGTGGAGCTCAGTTGGACCTTAGATGAGATTTTGGTATCTGACCATCAGCCAATAGATTTATGTCTGAGAGGTATGAAAATTTTTATTTTGGTCGTTATGCTGGAGATGTGCAGCAGTATGATGATCTGCATGTTTATAGATGAGACTGGTACAATGCTGATGAAGCAGAGCTACTTGCTTCATCTATACCGGTGCGTCAGATAGAGGATATACCATTTGATTTTTCGCAAGCGGCAGTATGATGATCGTATGGTGGTTTTGCTCAGCAGACGAGATCTATGAGAGGCACCAATTTTGACCTTGCGCCATATGATGTAGAGCTATTTGATCAATTTAAATGCGATGAAGGAGATGCAATAGAGCTTTGGACCAAGCAATATCGAGGATGATGATCACCGCTAAATATCGATGATCAAAAACTCTTGAGCAATCCTACTGATGTAGATTTCAAACCATCAAATTATGATGAATCGTATATGCGACATCCTACCACCAACAGAACCATTGGTGGTCCTCAGTATGACCCTGTAGGTAGTACCCTTATGCAGGCAGATATCTTTGGCAATTGAACTCAGGCTTTTGATGTGAGTCCGAGTATATCTCAATCTGTACTATTTACTACTCAGCAAGCATATGAAAACGGTGAATGCATCCCTCTCCCACAAACAGATGACATAGACAACGACTGACTCACCAACAAACAAGACGATGATATAGATGGAGATGGTCTCACCAATACCTCAGACGGTGATATAGACTGAGACTGTATCCCAAACACCCAAGACGA
>CALHCH010000047.1 GCA_937930555.1 Candidatus Absconditabacterales bacterium
TGACGATAGATCTTTATAGATCCTTCACCACCTTCGTCACATATCCTATCACGCTCACATCATCAGTCCTCAAGATTTCCAACTTTTCTGCATTTGCAGAAAATAAAAAGTAGCTCCCATTATTGTGTTGGACGATCTTGACCTTGAGGACACCATTATGAGCAACCAACACTTTTTTGTCTGTCTCTCGTCACATGGTGTATTTTTTGATCAATACGAGATCTCCGTCTTCTATATATGGTAGCATCGAGTCTCACTTTGCTTTGACAAAAAAGTAGTCACTCCAGTCGCTAGACGCTCCTCACAACAATGATGTAGGAAAGGTCATCGTCTCCTCTGGATACTCATCCACCACTGCTCCACCCTTGTTGCCACATAGTGCAGCACCATATACCGGGATCGCTACCGTATCAGATACCGGTACATCAAACACCCTATACCCGCCCGTATCAGCATTTTTTCTGATATATCATCGTTTTTCTAGATTCTTGAGTCTATGAGTGACCTTTTGATGATGGTCAAAACCCAGTGCCTTCTGTATCTCCGTGAGCGTCAGCGAGCCCCTCGACTCGTTTTCTCTGAGATAGTCTAGCAGACGCTGATAGGTAGTGTCGATTTTGGATTCGTATGACATCTGTATAGATCATCAACTAAAGATATCAATATACTACAAAATTACCATAAAATCGCAAGAGATTTTTTGCGACAGTATATATGCAAGAAAAGTGTTGCATAGTGTTTTTGAATACACCTTACGTTAAGAACTGCTGCAGGCGAGAATTCGAATTCTCGCCTTCGTGAAGTTATAATTCTCACTTTCGTCTACGAAACTATGCTGACTCACGAAAACATTACTGCGCCTAGATCCTTCGGTCGTGCCTCCCTCTGGATGACGAATTACTCATAGTCTGATATTCTAAGTTTATACTTACTCGGTTTTTTTCTCTTATACTCAGACTGATTCTTGATTTTTTGGAGGCGATTGAGTTTGGTCATATTGAGTCATCTGATCACCTCAAGATCAAAATCACTCTCAAAGGTCTGAGCTAATAACTCCACATATATCCTCATCTCACGATGATGATCTCCAGTGAGTACCACATCTCACAGCTTATCCAGCTCTTTTTTTAGTTCAAAAAACTTATTCGTGATCTGCTCCTTTGTCGTGCCTTCATTGCGAAACATCCTAAACAAATTTTTTGTTATTTTGTCCAAAATATTGATGCAGGCCTGACGATTGCGTGTTGCGAGCTTGCTAGGGCTGAGGTGTGAGTGTGAAGTCATATATTGAGATTATAAAAAAACTACTCTATTCATTGTAATTGCTGTGCACAATGTTTACAAACATATTCAAAAAATCATAACATATAGGGATTTCGTTCCATATATTTTCTTTTGTGAGATAATTTCAAAGGTACAATTTCATCACTTGAGATATTCATATGCTGTTGATATCTGGCAATTGTGATTTGAGGGTCACAAAGAATATCAAGAAATTCTGGAGCTATCTTATCAATTGATTTTGCAAATTTTCACGTAGATGTTTTTTGGCGTTCGACATCCATATAGAATGAATGGTACATAGGATGCAAAAATCATAATGCAGCACTAGCTTCTTCTTTATTTTCTTGCTTTGTAAATCATATCTCATCTCATACTTCCAACTCTCAAATATCATGTATCGCCAACATGGTAAGTGTATCGCCAAGATCTACCGCATCATCATCTATATATGGAAATATTGCTGTTGCAATAATTGGCAATGATCAAACATGTTCTATTAGCGACTCTCTCACAAGTAATGCGTCTGGATCATATTCTTTTCACACAGCTTGATATAATTCTCGATTTACTGGTTGGGTGTTTTTGCGTCTTACGGTCGAGTATCAGTGTATCAACTCAAGTATTGTGTCTAAAAGTGCCTGATATGTCATTATAAAAAATATGACTTAAAATTTTCTATGTATTGCTAACCTACTTCCCCTGCAACCACTCCTTCACCACATTCTTTTTGTCTTTGTAGAGTTCTATCACTCTGCCTGGGCCGTGCACTCGGAGATACAGTCACAGACTAGCCAAGAAAAATCGTAATGAAGCCCGGCTAAATCACATCGGTACCAGTCGTACAGGTGCTCGATGAAATACTGCTTCACGTATGATGGCATTGAGATTGAGTCCGTACATCTTGATATAGTTTGGTCGGACAAACAAGAATATCTGACTCACTACTAGGATAAACAATGCTATGATCCAGGTATTGGGGATATATCACAAAAAATACAGGAGGTGAAAAACCAGCCCCCAAAAAGTATAAAAAATGAAAATAATTCTCATCGTCTTGGACAACATCGTCGTGAGTATAGTAAATTAAGGTGAAATTTAAACGATAAGAAATGAACGAAGTGATTTCTTATTGTTTAGATGAGACTAATTTACTACGTAGTATACAGATTTCAATCCATTCATTTTATAATCTGTATACTATATATAAACTTTTGTAATTTTTTAGAGCTATGTATGGTCTGGTGCATACCATATAATATCACTATATACCTGCTCTCATTGATGGGAGAAGCTGTACAAACTCTCTACAGCAAACTCATCTAGATACTGAGTGATATGGTACTGGAGCGAGGTGAGATCTGCCTTGAGTCTCCAGTGAGCTCCATCCTCAGCTGCCACCAGCACAAATATCCTACTACGCATATGCAGTCTCTGCTGCTGAGACTGATGCGTATAGAGTCGATCTATCAGCTCTGATCTATGACTCTGGGCATATGCCAGATCCTTGCCTCGTCACTTGGGCAGCACAGACGTCTTGTGATCAAATGGCATCCCATCTATCCAAAAATCAATGCTCTGGTGATAGCGATCCTGCTCTGCCTCCACGCGCTGATGACTCACAAATATATGTTCCGCTCCCTGTGCTGACCAAAAATTATATCGCCTGTTGGCTGCATAATTAAACAAATCTCTTTTGTTGTATGTTGGATACTGCTGCGCTAGGTGCTTGGTACGCTCTACCAGCTCATCTCGGGTATGAGTTTTGTAGATATATTTGGTCATCGCATCTCGCTCGTTGTTTTGGACTCTCCCTCGATCATAGTGATATGGCAGCCTCTTGTACAATTCCTCCTCTAATTCGCCTATATCTCGCACCATTATCACAAAAAAATAAATGCTTCGCTTGTTCTTTTTTTCAAATTGTTGTGTCTTACACACCGTATTTTGACCCATCCTCACATACGATACACAACACACATAGTATATCACAACGATTTTGAGTGATTTTTGTAGATTATATGTTAGTATTTGTGATCTTCTTGCTTGCACTCTGTGTATTCGATAGTATACTCGAGCCAAGTTTTTATCATTTTATCACACTATATGTCTATATTGATAGCTCAAGCTATTGTTTCTATTATTTTTGCTATGACGATCGTGCCCAAGCTCGCTGGCAAACAACCTGCAAAAGATATGTTTGCTACATTGTGAGCTGAACCTCACGGGAGAATCGTAACTGCAATCCTAGAGCTAGCAGCTGTGATCTTGATCTGGGTACCAGGGATGCTCAGTCGAGGTGCATCATTGACAGTGCTCGTGATGATCGGTGCTCTATGATCACATATCACCAAACTCGGGATCAATCAAATGTTTTGGATGGCTTTGGTTGTAAGTGCTGCTGCACTATATATCCTCTCTCAGACAGGATTGCCGCTATAAACTTTGCATAACATACACACTACCTTCTCCTATGAGAAGGTTTTTTTGATCTTACAAGTTAGTGCATCCTAAGCACACACATCACAGTCATCTATATGCTGTTTTTTTCGTTTGACCAATGTGGCAGAAGAGATCTGATAATCAGCTATGACCTGTCTCGCCGTCTTGGAGCTATGACAATACTCATCTATCACGTTGTTTTTGAATGTCTCAGTATATGTTCATCTCACCCCTCACTCAGAAAACTGCTTGTCGCAACCCAAACACCTCCACCTCTGTCATCCAGATGGGAGTATTCCATTTTTATTGACTTCATCAGATGCACAACGCACACAATTCATACCCACAAGTATAAAAAAACTCCAAACAAACTCAATAAAAACATTGCATGTGTTTTAGTTTTGAGTATATGTATAAGCATTTATTTGTTTTAGTATTGAGGGATGCAAAAAAATCTAACATCACTGCTCTGACATATATGATTGTTTGTGTTGGTAGAGATCGTATTTGTACTGATCGTGTTTCGTGAGCGACCAGAGACCAATCTGTATACCAAGATCGGTATAGCACACATCATCTACCGATGTATCGTCCTACTCTGTGCCCTCTGGAGATCCAACGCCAAGACGGTAAATACCAGAGCAATAGCGCTCTGGACACCGATGGTGATACATCTCCTGATCCATATATGGATATGACGAGAGACTGTAGCTGAGCATAGTGATCACGATCACTGACATGAGCATCACTGATCAGAAGAATTGATACGATTGGTCATCGGGACAGTAGTAGCTGGTATCATCATCTACCTATGAGAAAAATACCTCCACAGAGCACATCACTGCGATACACATCATACACATGCACATCAGGACTGTATAGATAGTGATCATGGAGACTGTGAGTGAAGTTGTGAAAAGAAATAAAATACATGAGTTTGCTATAACAAAAAAACTTCAGCTCCTTTTAGCTGAAGTTTTTTTGTATATAGTATATTAGATTATAGAGTTTGACCCCTATCTCCTCTTACTTCTCCATTTATAGATCAACCTCTTTTTTCTCCTCTCATTCCCTTTTTCATTCCTCTTTTACCTTTTCTTGTAAGCTCTGGTAGTTCACCGTTTGTATTGTAATACTCTACCATTGCATCAAATCTTTCAAGTTGTTTTTCAGCTTTTGCAGCGAGTTGTTCTGCTGTGAGTTCTGGGCGTACTCTTTCTGGTCTGGTACTATCAGTATCTCTCGCATCGCGAAGTTCTTTCTTTTTTGCTTTCATCTCTTCCTTGATAGATTGAAATGCAGCAAAGTCATTGTTTTGTACTGCTGTGAGTACTTGAGATTGTGTCTGGGTTTTGAGTGCTTCCATTGCTTGCTTGTGAGCTACGAGCTCGTCAAATGCTAACTGAGAGTCTACTCTATCAAGCATTCTTTCTGAAGCTGATGCAACAAATAAATCATAGTCCTGTGACAAGATTGCATTTTTTACTGCTTCTTTGTCATTATTGGTATTGGTATCAGTGTGATTTTGAGCAAATGATGATCCCATCACAGCCATACCTAGCACAAATGCAGTTCATACGAGTAGTCAGTTTTTGATAGTCATGATATAAGGGGTAAATGTATAAAGATTGTACACCATCAAGTAAGCTACTCTGGATGATATGACTATACTATAATGAGTCACCTTAAAAGAATATTAAGTGGTTCCAAACCCCTACCCTAAAGAGACCCTTCCCCTTATCAGGAGAAAACCGCTTGAGTTTATCCTCACTGTCCTTCACTGTGAAGCAAAGATGTCTTCCCTTGCTCCTTACTCCTTATTCCTTATTCCACTTTCCTACTCCACACGCATCTTATATCCCAATCCCTTGATCGTCTCGATCAGCTCTTTACCCAGTTTTTTCCTCAGATTGGCGATGTATACATCGAGCTTACCGTCAGACTCATACAATGCATCTCCTCATCGTACTGCATCTACGATATCTCCTCTACTCACCGTCCTCCCTGGAGTCTCCAATAGCTCCATCAGTATCTGTCGTTCTTTGAGTGTGAGTTTGACCTCCTCGCCTCATCTAGTGCAGCGGTTTTCGTCCAATGCAAATTCTACATCACCCAATGTGATCACATCTGATATCTGCGTCCTCCCGATCAGTGCACGTACACGCATTACCAGCTCTGCAAGCTCAAATGGTTTGACCAGATAGTCATCTGCCCCACCATCAAATCACTCACTCTTGTCTTCCAGCTCTCATCTAGCCGTGGTCATAATAATCGGCACTGACTTGCGAGATCTGATCTCACGACATATAGTATGCCCATCTATCCCAGGCAGCATCACATCGAGTATGATACACTCATATCTGCCATTTAGTGCTAGATCTAGTCATTCTTGACCATCTATAGTATGGTGTACATTGTATCACTCCGCCTCTAGATACGCGATCACATTTTTTGCGATCGCTTGATTGTCTTCTATATATAGTAGCATAGTATGGTCAAAGATAAAATCACCCCTACCCCTCTTTGGCAAAGAGGGAAACATAACTGGTTACTATATGTACCAGTAGCTGTCATCTCGACTGAAGCGGAGCGGAATGAAGAGATCTTTCAGTGTGTGTGAGATCTCTCGACTTCGTTGCACTACGCTCGAGATGACAACACTAATCTGTATATGCAGGTCTCATCTGATTCTTGAAACCATGAGTCAGCATATTTTCTTCTGATATACAACGAAGCATATCTCATATCGCAAAAGATCAACCTAATCGACATCAAAAATAATACTAAAAATCGTCCCATCCTCTTGTGTACTAGTCGCCTGGATATCTCGGTCATGCAGATCTACCAGACGCTGTACCAATGCGAGCCCTAGTCCAAATCATGTATCCTGTCCCCTGCTCTCATCTGCCTGCCAAAACGGCTGTCGTATAGATGCAATATCTGCAGCTGGTATAGGTATACCTGTATTGGTCACTGATAGCTGGGTGGCATCTAGATCTATGGTGATCTCACCACCCTCTGGAGTATGCTTGTATGCATTGTCTATGACATTGTGCAGGATGCGCTCCAGTGATCCTGGATGTGCGTGCAGTCTCACCGTCTCGTCTAGGTGCATCGAGAGGGAGATATTTTTTGTGGATCGTTTGGTCTGTAACTGGGAGACCACAGACTCCAATATCTGCGCTGGAGCGATATCTCACATCTCAAAACCATTGGTACGACTGCGAGCGAGTGTCAGGAGTGTAGAGATAAGCTCATCCATACTCTGTATCGTATCCTGTATCTGAGGAAGTTGTTGTTCGTATTGTTTGGTCTTGATGGCTACATCGGTACTAGAACGCAAAATCATCAGTGGCGTCCTGAGCTCGTGAGCTGCATGAGACACAAACTGGCGCATATCATCCACCTGGGTATCCAAGCTCGATGCCATATCCTGGAGCGTACGAGCCAGTGTACGTATCTCATCATCCTCTGGCAGATGATCCAACTGATGACCAAAACTCAGCTCATCTATATGCAGATCCTTGATCTTGCTAGTAATCTGACGGACATCTCTCATAGCCCATCTCACAAACCACCTCCCCAGCAAAAAGCTCAATGCACTAGCACCCAATATAGCAAACAAAAACAGTTGGCGTAGTTTTTGTTGTCTGCGGGTATGCTGCGTGATATCCCTAAAAACCGTATGAGTTTGACTACTGGCATATACATAGGTCCTCTCCTCTATCGTGATGAGTGTATGCTCTCACATATTATCACCTACACTAAGAGTATCTGACTGCTGATCTATACCTAGCGTAGAGATCAGTGGGTCGGTGTTTGGTAGGACGAGAGTCTGCTGGAGACGACCTCATAGCGGACGCTTGGTCCTAGGTCATCTGGTAGCATTTCTCAGCTCCTGTGTGAGTATCGCACTCTCGTTACGCTGCCAGTTGCGATCTGACAATCCATATACAACAAAAGAAAATGTACTCACGATCAGCAATGTGAGCAGCGTAAAACCTAGACTAATACGGGTGGAGGTGGAGAGCTTCATATACACTGTATACTATACAGATGAAGCTTAAAAGAAACTTAAAATGTCTTGCTTAAGAAATTCTTGCCATACAAGAATCATCATTACATCAATTACTGTGACCATACATATTTCGACCTTGCATTTTTATTGGCTCGAGAAAATCGCATCTCAAAATATCACGGAGTTTGATTGCCGTCTGGATCGACTATTTTTCGATTTCATCTATCAAATGTAGCAGTATATATCACACCATCTACATCTATAGTACCCGTACCT
>CALHCH010000048.1 GCA_937930555.1 Candidatus Absconditabacterales bacterium
CTTCGTGGCAAGTTTGCCTCAGTCAGCATATTGGGACATTCCTAAAACATTTGGTGTAACAACTCGCTCGAATGCATCTGCATACTGTTCCCAAAATCGTTTGTTGACTGAATGAGGATTGTATCATACCAATAAGCAAAAGTTACCGATAATCATGAGACGTTCTATGTGGTGGCTATATCATAATTTCTCGACTTTCTCTAAGACATGTGAGACACACTTCATTTTCTTGATAGCTGATGGAGCCTTTTCTGGTCACCAAAATCGTTCTGGAAGCTCTTTTTGGTAATCAAAGAAATTCTGATTGTAGATATCATCTTTATAATAGTTAAATCGATGATACATATATTCTCTCCATCATAGTACTTGACGAATAACAATAAACTGATTGTTTCTAAAATACCGAAAGAACAAGCAGAAACAAGGTAAAGCAAAATCTAGTGACTACCAATACTCCTGCATCTTCAATACATGTCTGTATACCTCATAAAGATTTTTCTTTCTGACACCCTTACCCTTTCAGGTGGATAAATACAACTTATTGTCATCTACTTCTGTCAGTGCATACACCAACTTACTTCAAATATCTTGATCCTTTTCTGACATCTGCTCTTTGTGTAAGATATACTCTCTAAGCAATGTGATATCTCCAGGCAATCACCTGGACTTTATATGTCTGGATAGCAGTGACTTAAGTTTGTGAGATATCTGATCTAGGGTAGATAGATCGTACGTTTTCATAAGATTTTTGAGATGCGGTGCTCACATATTCCAAGCTAAAGGCAACAATTCGACATCTTCTACATTTCAAAGCTCTTGATGTAGCCTGGCGAGATATGTCTTGACACACAGAGACTCAAATCCTGCGTGATTGTTACCAAACTCTTTAAATACATCAGTCATCGAAATATCCAAAGGCGGAAAAACTATAGCATCTAATACATTATAGGTACCAGTAAAGTTTGGGATTCAATCTCCATTGGGATGAGAGATTCTTCCTTTGCCTGTTACATAGTCTCATTCAGCATGGTACAGATGTGTTCAAGCCTTATTTTTATAATTCAATCAACACTCGATACTTGCCAATTTGATCAGATCACTTGCATCAAAATCATAGGTGTCATACTTGTGTAGGTAGGCTTCTAGTTTTGGGTACTGTGATATTATCTCTTCTACTTGAGGATATCACTCATAGATAGCTTGAGCAGTCAAAAGCTTCGAAGCATACTTTTCTTTAGACACCAAGCCATTATACTCCTCATCCACAAACGATTGTATCTGATCAAAATCAGTACCATAAAATGTGTTTTTCTTTTTAAACACAGCAAAAAGCAATCCAGCAGTTACTACAGCAAGGAAAAGGTTTTTAAGTTTTGGTGCCATATAGGTAGGTGGTCTGGATGAGAGTTTTTTCATAGCTCATCACTATATAGATACGTAAGATAAATTCAATACAATATAGTACTAATCACTATTTGTCAAATTGTACCACAGCAGTAACCCAACGCCCACTACAACAAACACATCAGCAAAATTGAATATAGGCCAATCATAAAACGTGATCAATGGACTCACATCAATAAAATCCCTCACTCATCCCAACCAGACCCTATCTATCACATTGCCTATGCCTCACGCTAGCACAAGTATAGTCCCGTATTCTAACACAAACAGTGATCATATATTATGATCAGTGTCTATTGTCTTGAGCTCAGTGAGATATCGCCACACCAATACACCAAAAAAACCGAAACTCACCGATATCACTACTATCATCGGGAGTGGTATACTCCAGGCGATACCTGTATTGAAACTCGGCGTGATCCAGTCGGATCCGCTATATGCCTCACGATCATATAGCCATATCTTGGATCACTGATCCAGTCCTATCAGCAATACCGGCAAAAATAATATATGCAACATACTAATACCAGATATCAACGACTCATCTCTCCTCACGCCAAATGGATCTGAAGACGTAGACAATATATCTGTGATACGAACATATATCTCATCCGCAGTCAGTGCTCACAATGATTTTACTTCATCCACACCCATATATCACTCTCTTGCTAGTCGCTGAGCCACATGTTTCATATTTTTGCCACTATAGTCACCCATCTCCCCTCTCTCCAAGTCCAATATATACACATTATTTTTATCACTAGCTACATCTTGTTTCCTTTTTCCTTTTTCCTTTTTCTCTACTACTAGTACATTGGTCCAAGGTCTAAGTAGTTCACCATGTATCACCCCTACCCTATCCAGCTCATACGCACGGTCCAATAATTTTACCGCAAGTTTCTTTCTTGTTTCTGTATTCTGCATTCTGTATTCTTTTTCAAAATGTTCTCCCTCTATCCACTCATAACTAAACCAACCATCGCCGCTCTCCAATACCTTGGGCACAAAATCGATTCACTGTTTTTCTAGATAACGCAAAATATCTACCTCCTTGAGCAGGGTTCCTTTTTTTCATTCTGACACTGATTGCTTGGTCGCGATTTTTTGGTTATTTTTGACTTCCAACCATATCTCTCACCTCCAACCCTTAGCGACTAATTTTTTCATATACGTACATAAATTTGATCCAAAAGATGATTGTATTACTCGTACAATTATCTATATTTGAGGACACAAAGCAAATCACTTTTAGTCCTTATCTATATCTCATGAGACAACAAAGAAACACAAAAATAGTATATCGAGCGTTGCTGCTCTCTCGAGTGATTATAGCTGCTGGTGTACGACGAGTATTTGCCAACAGATGACAGGACGCATCGCTATTTGGTCTCCAAAAATGAGAAGTAGACCAAGACCTAGATACCAATAAAGATATCAGCAGATACTACATAGATGAGACCGTAATTCTCCAGTGAGATATCAGCAAATCAGTCTGATCTCTGGAGTACACGCATGATTTTGTATCCACCAAGGACGAGATATTTGCCCTCAAAAGCGCAGAAACAAATTTGTTTGATCATACTGGTGAAGTGGACATAAAAGGTAAAATAGTTGATTTTGTGTGAGATACCCCTCTCCTGATGGTCACTGAGATACTCTCTACACTCCAAGACTCACCAAACTCAGACCCTCAGCAGCAAGCAGGAGAGACCAGTTTTAGATATTTTGAAAATGCTGGTGTAGCGCTGGATCTAAGCAATACCTCATGATACACCATAGACCAACAAGATGGGAGCATACTCCTGATCGATGCTCAAAACCAGCAATGAGATGAAAACAATGTGGTACTTTCTATCACGCCATTTGATTGTGACCCAGACGATGGACTCAAGGACTGCGAAGGACTCAAAAAGAGTTTTGAGATCACCAATGCAGAATCATTCAACACTAGCAATGGCCTGACGCTCACACATATGTCTGAGACGAGCAATTGGATGAGTTTTTTTGGTGATAAGTGATACTATGTCAGACCTACGTGATGATCTACCATTACTGATTTTGCAGATGTGATCTCATTTTTGGATACGTCGATACTCACTGACGAGATCGCCAGCCAAGCCGCCAAAACATGTAGAACCCTAGAAAAACGCCTGTGATCAGATACACAAAACGTAAATATCACATTAAGCAAAATCACAAACAACACTCTCACTGCAACTGTATCATGACCTACTAGCGACACTTCAAATACAATTACTTGTAGATACAAGGTGGGAATAAAGAGCGTAAGAAAATTTGAACTACTCAGCGCGAGTCTTGTAGAAAACAATGAAGAAGGAAATGGAGAAGGAGCTGGAGAAGAAACTGCAAATGAGGAGACAGTAGATGCAGATACTGCAGATCAGGCTCAGCCTACACAAGACAGTGAGGATAACACCATCACCATCACAGGAAGTGTCATACAAAACAATACAGATGACACACCAAC
>CALHCH010000049.1 GCA_937930555.1 Candidatus Absconditabacterales bacterium
GCAAGTCTATCGAGATGACTTGATAGCAAAACTCGAAGCTCAAAAAAGAGAGTCTCGCACACTACTCAACAAAGCTAGACTCATCGACAACGCTGAGGCACTGCAGTATGCAGTATGATGATATACCAATGCAGACAATACGCTCAAGGAGGTAGAATCCGACCCAGAGAGCCTCACTGCTGATCAGCTACAAAAATCAGTAGATAGAGTGCAGAGATATATCGATACTGTGAGAGAGATGATTGAGTAGATTATAACTAAACACAAAAAAGCACTGTATCAATATTGATGTAGTGTTTTTCATTTTTTTCAAACCTATCTACGTCTCTCCTACCACCTTCCACAACTTCGCCTTCATCATCACGAGTGGCATACTACTACCCTTCATCTCACGGATCATCTCAGATCGGACCTGAGTCATCTCAGCATACCAGTCAGGATCAGTGGAGAATTGCTCATCAAAATACAACAACATATCTTTGGCCAACGCCATCAGGTCGGTACCGCCTTGCTGGAGATCTTCTAACGTAGCAGTGAGACCGTCGAAGTCTTTATTTTTTGTTGTAGTATTTATATTCTCCAGTACTTGACTAGATACTACTCACAAAAATTTCCCTACATTGTCTGGAGTCACATTTCATAGGATACTCACCTGCTCGAGATATTTGATCGCATCACGCAGACCTCACTGAGCGAGTTTTGCTATCATCTGGAGTCATTGGATCTCGTAGCCCACTCACTCCTCCTTGCTGATATGTTCGAGATATCATACGATATCATCTATCGTATGATTGCGGAAGTTGAACACCTGACAGCGAGAGATAATCGTATCGGGCACCTTGTGTATCTCGGTCGTAGCGAGCACAAACATCAGATACTCAGGCGGCTCCTCCATGATCTTGAGTAATGCGTTGAACGCTCATTTACTCAGCATATGTACCTCATCGATCACATAGACTTTTTTGGTCAGTGTGCTAGGGGCATATAGCGCTTTTTCTATGATCTCCTCACGGATATTGTCCACACCTGTATGGCTCGCAGCGTCTATCTCGACGAAGTCTAGCGTCTTCCCCTCATCTATGAGCTTGGCTATCGGACTCTCAGGATCGGTGATAAAGTTTGGGTCATTGGCCGCCTTGGCGAGCAGTCTCGCCGTACTCGTCTTCCCCGTTCCTCTCGGTCAGTAAAAAAGATAGTTGTGATTGAGCTTGTCAGCCTGCAGCTGAGCCATCAGCACATCTACGATATGACGCTGTCCCACAAGAGTCTGAAAACTATGAGGACGATATTTGAGATAGAATGACATGGGTG
This sequence comes from Candidatus Absconditabacterales bacterium, assembly GCA_937930555.1. GTDB lineage: Bacteria > Patescibacteriota > Gracilibacteria > Absconditabacterales > Absconditicoccaceae > JAHDCT01. The sequence goes on from CALHCH010000049.1 coordinate 1,312, forward strand.
ATTGATGATTAATAATGAATGATTGATGATTGGCTTTGAAACTGATATTTGATTTTGGTTATTAGTTATTTGTGTTTGGTCAGATATAATGCAAAAAAATGAGAGACTCGCGACTTGATATACTATCACAGCAATCCGTCATCCTGAATGTAGAGACGTCGCTGCAGCGCGTCTCGCAATGAAGGATCTCGTGATCTTGTAAGTAAGACATATAGCCACACCCAAACATACTCCCTCCATGTTATTTAGTCAGATACTTCGGACAGCAGGGCTGGGGGTTTCTCCCACTCTACACATCTCAACCACAAAGACAATTTACTGCAGAAAGTTAGTATTGACTTTTATATTATTATGTGTATAAAAGAATGAAGAAAAAAATTAAATAAAAACTAAAAAAATATTATGACTTACATAAAAAAACAACCACAAACAAGTCAGATTACTATTTTTAAAAATAGTATGAAGATCACAAACAATCATCATGCAAAAGGCAGCTTAACTATAAATAATGTAGATGAGCTGCATCAAAAGGAATTATTCATCTCAGAGGGAGGTTTAAATTTACATATTCGTAAACTTGAACGCGAACCTACCTACAACCTGAATGGTTCCAAATTTAGTATCAATTTTGGGTACTACAATGATCATCAAATTGGATTATGTAAGAACAAAAAAGATGAGCTATTTCTACAGTTTATATCCAATGATATGGACTTCATTACAAAGAGGTATGAATATCCCTATCTATTTCCACTGCACATCGCAAAAGTAGTTAGAAATACATTATCTCAAGAAGAAATATTGGATCTAACTATAATTCAACTTAAAGAAGCTGGTTATTTTGACCATGAATTTATTGGAACCAAAGCGTTACAGTATATAACGCAAGGTTATCATAGATCTAATCACAATCATGTTGATGGATTAACACTTAAACATGTTATAGAATTGGATATGAGTCGGTATGATGGAGGTATAAAAACACGAACCTTTATAGAATCACTAGTAGATCTATTTGATCTCAAGATGCAATCTCCTAGATTTAAGTACTAATATTTTATTAACTCGAAGCCTCTCAAAAAATTGAGAGGCTTTTTTCTTCCACAAACAATCCCACCGACTCCCCCAGCATTTTTGTTATTCTGAATACAAAAAAACCACCAATAATATAATTATTGGTGGTTTGAAATTCACTATTGAATTTCTGTGATGACTTGGCAAAACCCCTTCTGGAAGTGCATCGTAGATAGGTAGATATCTCTTCACGCGTTGAGCGTTTGTAGAAGTAGATATGATACCCGTCTGTTTGGTTACCTAGCTTAGGTCTCCTACCCTATTTTATTTTAAGGTGTAGTGTTGTTGTTTTATTTTTGTTTGTTTGCGATTATTTAGAAAAACCGCTTTTTAGATTTTATTTTTGTTTTTGGGAATAAAATAGATAATGTAGTGCCTAACCCCGTGTCCACGGGGCTGAAAGAGAAGGTCTTTCCACTAAGTAACCAAAACCTCTTCTGACTCCTCAAACGCGAAGAAGCAAGGTTCTTCTGATATGATCTACTAACCATATCTAGACGCATGAGTACATCATTAGATAGCATTAATGTTCATTTGTTTTAACGTCTTTTCCTTGACAAAAATATTATACATACAACACCAAAAAATGTCAAAAATCGAGAGACTTTTTTATCATAGTTAGATTGACTCTTATGCACTATCAGTCACCACACGTCATCACATCCAAAACCTGAAATAACGCACTCTCCTACGACGCAAGGATACAACTACACTGACAGGCTCAGATCACCCTCCCTAGTATCCAGCAGATCGATGATATACAAGCTGTGCAGTTATGATCACAGATAGTCCTAGAGGAGATAGATCACAATGGTACGCTCCACTCTTGTATGGGTCTAGCACATATATACCACTATACTGTTGGCACTACACCCATATATATCATGGACAATCACAATCACGCGCTGTATTTTTGGACCAAATATATGCTGAGTCAAAAAAACGTCGCTGATCTCACCTTACGACATATCGATCAACACTCAGATCTCAACTCACCTCGTACACTCATAGATACTTTGCAGCGTCACGATCTAGATTATATATGGAGATATACCAATTTTGAGTGTCAGATTTCCAATTTTATCAAACCATTTGTGAGGCTCTATCCAGATATAGATTTTACCTGGATCAAAAGCGAATCCCAGCTACTCAACTCTGAAGTGGTAGATCTTGAGTCTTCAATCTTTATCTTAGATATTGACTTAGATTTTCGAGCACCCGAGATGAGTATTGCAAAATATGATGAAACGATTAGTATCACACGTCAGCTGATCGCATCAGCTGATCTTGTGACGATCGCGAGCTCACCTATGTTTGTAGGTCAGCATCGCGCTCTGGAGATACTACAGGATATACTCGGATAATTCTTGTTTTAAAAAACGCAAGTAAGCAATCGTCATTCTGAATGGAGAGATGGTGCAAACCATCGCGATATGAAGAATCTCGAGAGGTGGGATTGTAACTTCTTGAGATCTTTCGACTATGCTACGCTTCGCTCAAGATGACATACCTTGAGCACAGCTTAAATATCTCGTATCTCAAGTCTCGTATCTTTTTTCTTAAATCTTACATCTTATCTCCAAAAATGAAAATCTGCCTCGCCCCTATGGATGGTATTACTGATTGTGCTTATAGGATCTTGTCCAAGCAGATTTTTGAGCAATTTGGACATCCTGATGATGAGCTGATGCTTTGGACTGAGTTTATGTCTGCAGATGGATATACCCACAATCCTCCTGGAGTCATCAGACATATCATGAGATCTGACTACGATCACGAGACTATAGCACAGATATTTGGTGGCAATCCCGAGACGCTCATACACTGCGCACTAGACCTGGAGAGCAAGTACAACTTCGCAGGTATAGAGCTCAATATGGGCTGTCCATCTCCCAAGATCATGAAATGTGAAGCAGGCTCCGGTATGCTCAGAGACAAACAAAAAACACTAGGTATACTCCAAGAAATCTCAAAAAATATTTCCACTCCATTTTCACTCAAAACCAGGCTTGGATTGTCTCAGGACGATATACAGGACCAGTTTGAATTTTTGATACAAGCGAGTGAGTATGTGAGTATGATATGAGTACACGGCAGGACATACAAACAATCTCATGCATGATTTGTAGATCGAGATTTTATCTATAGATTGAAAAAAGAACTCCCAGATACCATCATCATCGGCAACGGCTGACTTAGGACCTATGACGACTGTGTGGAGAAGTTGCAAAACCTAGACGGCAACATGCCAGCCCAATCCGCTATAGGTAATCCTTGGATACTCACGCCACACATTCCTAGCCCACAACAGAGATATCAGACCATACTAGATCATCTTCATCTCAGCATCGCTTGTGAGATATATTTTAAGCTCACGATACGCGACTACGACCATACACAGTGACTCATACAACCCACGCTAGATCAGCTCCAAATCATCACACAAGATCTAGATACCATACAAGATCGCATCACCCATATGGAATCAATCACCGATACCTCTCTCAAAGCTCCTATAGAGTTTCGCAAGTATCTGTTTAACTACATTTCTTGACTCCCAGACAGCAAATCTCTCAAGAAAAAAATCCCTGCTGCGAGGGATTATCAAAGTTTGAAGATATTGTTGGATGAGTATTTTGAGTCTGGGATATTGGACAATAATTAATTTACCCCTCCAGCTTGATTAGCCACAAATTCACCATAGGTATTTACGGTCACCATATTGGATCCGTGACCAGCAAATCGTGTATTGCTGTAGTGGAGATTCATATCGTTTCGTAGAGATTTTTCTTTTCTGATGACTGCCAATTCTTGGACGCTTTTTTCAAATTGTAATGTCTCCAATTCGTTTTTTGCTTCTTCCAAAAAATAACCACTAGTAGAAGCCATAGTGATGGTGTATGCATAAAATCCTGCCAATACGATGAGCAACATAAAAACTACAGCAAACTTCGTTACGCTGATGAGTTTTTGATTGCGTCTTCAGGCAAATTTGAGTGAAAGATACTCTCTAGCTACACTCTGAAGTAAAACGATTTTGGACATATACAAATACAGATGAGTAAATTGATTTTTTGATTATTGGATAGATGCAGTGCGCTTTGGAGCCACTGTTCTTCACTGTATATATCAAATGTAAGCAAAGTTTTTTGTTCAATTTACCGTGATTATAGTAATCTATATGGCGTTATATTTTTTCGATTATTCTAAATTTTGCGCTTCTTGCTGCTTTGTTTTTGTCTACTTCTTGTCGATGTGGCTTGATTACTTTTTTGTTATAGAGTTTTCACCTACCATTAGCAACCAATTCTTTGAAACTGTATTTGACAATCTTATCCTCTCAGCTATGATATGTCATTATAGCACATCTCCCACCTGGACGCAGATATTCCATAAAACGCTCCAAAAATAACTCTAATTCACCCAATTCATTGTTTACGTGTATCCTAAATGCTTGAAATATCACGGCGAGCTTCTTGTCACCGAGTCAGGCAGACTGTGCTCGCTCTCTGAGATCATACGTCGTCACAAACTGCTTGTGTTTTCTGGTGTCCAACAAGCTACGCACAATTCATTCACGATATTTTTGTCCAAAATCTGTATATTTTGCAAACAAAGTGTCTAGCTCTTCAAAATGAGTTTTGGTCAGTCGTTCTCTCACAGACATCCCTGTAGATGTATCAAAACGCATATCCAGCTCACCATCTAGCTTGATACTAAAACCACGGTCAGCTTCCTTGAAGTGATCCATGTTTACTCATATATCCAAAAACATATAGTCAAACATCTGTCTCGCCGACTCTTGTGATATGCGTGAGAGATCTGCATATGATCACTGGACTATCTGTACGTGATCCAACAAACCATCCGACTCCAAAAATATTTTTGCCTTGTCTATCATATGAGTATCTCTATCCACTCACACCACCTGTATTCATCTGCTAGCCATCGCTGCAGTGTGTCAGGCATGTCATAGTGTCCCATCTAGCACAAAATCACACCTGTCTGGCATAGCCTCCAAAGTCTCAGTCAACATCACTGGTGCATGTCTACGCATCAATTGTATGACAAAATAAAAAGTGTTGATATAGTATATGTACAATTGCCTTGAGCTAACTCTTTGATAATATAGTAGACAAGGTGAATTTTTATTTATTTTATACCTTTATACTATATGAAACACAACAGAACTGATCGATGAGCGATCCTAACTGCAATTATTGCTTTGGCGATATTATGGTTTTTGTACGGGAGATGGGGATGAGCTAGTGCTCCAGCCATAGCTCCTGCAGCTATAGATCCTACTCCAGCCGTAGAAGCTGACACCAACATCGATGCCGGTGGTACAGATGCTGGTGACGCACAAGCTCCAGAACAAGCTGATACAAATACACTACCAGATTGGTTGGTATATCTCAGAGACAATGATTTTACTGCTAGTAAGTCTGTAGCAGAATATGCTGGAGATGCAATCATCACCAGAGCTACATCTACTCCATTTTTGGCTAGATATGGATTTGTCAACAAACTAGAAGAAAAATCTACAGTAGCAGAATGCAATTTCCCAGACATAACGACTAAATCAGAAGATCTACAAAAAACAATAACTGTCGCGTGTGCATATGACCTCCTAAGATGATCCAATGGCAACTTCTTGCCTGATAGAGTAATGACCAAAGACGAGCTTCTCACCGTACTTGTCAGAACCAAAACAGGATTTTTGGATGAGACAACTACTCCTTGGTTCAAAAACTATTTTGATCGAGCAGTAAACAACAACCTGGTAGATGCTAATACTCCTATAGGAGAGTTTTCTGGTCAAGTAACCAAGAAAGACATCGGTCAACGACTATATAGACTCTCACTCGTCAAATAATCTTCACTTTTATTTTACTCTTATATACTTTACAATTATGGTAATCGCAATTATTATACTACTTATTTGACTTCTCGTGGGATGGTACCTAGGGAGGACCTACTACGCTGGTACAAGCAAAATCATCTCTTGGATTTTTGTAGTACTTGCATCGTTTGTAGCTGCATGGTTGGCTTTGAGATTTTCTGACGCTACACTATGGGATATCAAACCTAGCTCTGCACTTTGGACTGGATTTATTATCTCATCTATTATCGCTCTCATCTCACTCCTGATGTGAGGAGACACTCACGGATGTGGCAAAGCTGGATGTGGATGCAGCACTGGATGAACCTGCGGCATCTGATCCAATAGTAGCAAGTCAACAAAAGCAGGCGTAGCTACTACAGCAGCAACTACTAGCAAAAAAGCATACGACGGCAAACCAGACAATCTCAAGAAAGTAGAAGGTATCGGTCCAGTGATCGAAAAACATCTCAACTCTCACGGTATCTACACATTTGAGCAGCTTGCTGACTCAGATACGGTACATCTCAGGAGTTTGCTAGATAGCGAAGGCGATAGATTTGCAAATCATCATCCTGATACACGACCAGCTCAGGCTGCTCTCGCGAGAGACGGACAGTGGGACAAACTCAAATCACGACAAGATGAATTGGACGGAGGAAGAGTAAAATAAGAGCTAGAGACCAAAAATTAGAAGATAGCAAAAATCTCCGAGAAATCGGAGATTTTTGTTTGTCTCATTTTTGGATTATATAAACGTATCATCTCTATCTAGTATCACATCTATAGCTTGTTTGAGTAGATGATGATATTCTTTTTCGAGCATTCATTTCTTTTTTGTGAGACGGTTTTTGTTTATCACCATGAGTTGCGTGCCGATCAGTTTACTTGCTTTGGTGAGACCATTGTGGTCTGATGCTTGCACTACCACATCTCATGGGTAGCTAGATCAGATATTAGTAGTAAACGGTACAATAATTGTTGTGCCAGCAACTTGATTGATGATATTATTTTGGATCACCAGTACCGGTCTATATCACGCCTGAACATGTCATCTAGGTGGATTTAGATTTGCATCATATATGTCGTACTTACGCATCGTATGGGTCTAAGTGAGTAGAAAGCACTTCCTCTCTCGCATGTGCAGCATCGGTATATATCTCCTGTTGCTGCTGCTGATACTCAGGATCAGCAAATTGTTCTAGTATCTTTCTCTTCAATACCTCTTTTTGATACGCCTTCAATGCCTCTGCCAACACAACGTTTTTGGAGACGTCCTGCTCCTTGGCCTCAGCTACCCAAAACTCATACACACTCCCCGGCAAGGTGGAGGTAAAGGTCTTTTTCTTTTCTCTAGATATATCCATCTGTGATCACATACCATATAGCATACATATAAAACATATGTATAAAGTATATGTATAAAGTATAATATTGCAAATTGAAAAGTTTCTATTCAAGATTCTAGCATATGTCTCTATAATTTATCAACTCAATTCATTGAGTCTCACAAAATATCTTCAACGAATGGCACTTATCTATATCATCTACACGCTCTGATTGCATAGATGTGATATATCGATCATCCATATATCCTGGATGCAGTATCACTTCTATATCCACATCATCACATTGTTGTATTTCGGATACGATCTCATCTACAGTAATTCTAGATCAGGATATTTTCTTTTGTGTAGTTTTGTTGTCATCGGATATCAGTCACTCATAGTACCTACATGGGATTCATAACTCTAATGCTGTTTTTGCAACATATGGGTATCCGTCCTCTTTATATGTGTTTGCATGTAAATCTATATGGTCTGGTATATGGTCAAATACATCAATAAATCATTGAAGTTGTCTCTGTGTATGAAAGTCAAAACGTGTATCAAAAAATTCTATATGCAATCATATAGATATATCGTGAGACGCTCTAAGTTTTTTGAGCTCCAAGACATCGTCTTGTTGAGTGATACTCATACGGCTCATCATTACTGATGTGGAAGTAGCTCACCCCTCCCACAACAGCTCTAGTATAGCTTTATTGTACAAGGGAGTCATACCAAAATCATCAGCATTGATAATCACTCTTTTCATGATCGTATATGGTACGATATAAAATCTCAACTCTCTATTCTCAACTCTCTATTCTCTTCTGTATCAACCCATTCACCATCCCTGGATTCGCAGCTCCCCCACTCAGCTTCATCACCTGTCCTACCACAAATCACATTGGCTTCATATTACCTCACTTGAGATCTTCTAGTAGGTCTGGTTTATCGCCAAATATCTGATCAAGTCGTGCGGAGATCTCATCCTCTCCTACTGGTTTGAGTCATTTTTCTTCTATGATAGTCGTAGGGTCTTGGCCGGTGTCTAGCATTTCTTTCATCACGATTTTTGCCTGTGCATTGGCCAGTGACCCCTCAGCTATCAGCTGGAGAAATGCTACATACTGCTCTCTAGTAAACGCTACATCCCCTAGCGATTTTTCCTGATCTCAGAGTCGTCTTTGGATAGGTCCTACAAGTCGTTTGGCTGTCTCGGCAGGGTCCTGTCACTCAGCTACTGTAGTAGCAAAATATGTATTCATCTCCACATCATTGATCAATGCATTGATATACTCTTTGTTGAATCCATACTCAGTACGATACTGCAAGATGCGAGCATATGGTCATTCATCTACTAGCTCGCGTATCTCCTGGATATATGCCTCATCTAGATCTAGTGGTGGCAAGTCTGGCTCTGGGAAATATCTATAGTCCATAGCGTTTTCTTTGGATCTCATGACATAGGATGTACCCGATGCATCATCTCGCCCACGCGTCTCCTGCTCTATATGTCCTCCACTATCTAGCACCTCAGTCTGCCTCGCCACCTCATACGCGATCGCTCTGGTGATAGCCGAGAAGCTATTCATATTTTTGGTTTCTGTCCTGATGCCATACTCCTCTTGTCACTCAGGACGCAGTGAGATATTTACATCCACACGCAGCTGACCTTTTTCCATATCTGCATCACCGACATTGTTGTATCTCGCTATCCTCTGGAGTTGCTTCAAGAACGCAACTACCTCCTCAGCAGTATGAAAATCAGGGTCCGTCACGATTTCCACCAAAGGTGTCCCAGCACGATTAAAATCCAAAAGTACCCCACCTCACTGATGAGTCGATTTGCCCGTATCGGTCTCTATATGGGCGTCCCTGATCCTCACCGTACGACTTTCAACAAACTCCTTGTCCACAAAAAAGTCTACCTTACCGTCTATATTGGTAGGTCTAGCGAGCTGAGTGATCTGATAGCCCAGCGGGAGATCTGGGTAGAAGTACGACTTACGATCAAAATGCGACTGAGCATCAATCTCACATCCTAGTGCGAGTCACAGCTGGATGGCTTTGTCTAGTGGTTGCTGATACAGCACAGGTAGTGCACCTGGCTGACCCATACATACAGGGCATACGTGAGTATTGGCCTCCAGATCATCAAACTCTTGCTCATTTGCACATCCACAAAACAACTTTGTCACAGAGTTGAGCTTGATATGTATCTCTAGTCAGATTATGGTTTGGTAGGTCATCTATAAGATAGAAAATGAATATCTTATATATACAAAAAAAACCCCGAAGGGCAAGATGTGAGTTAGTGATCTATATCTTATTTCGCATTTGATTAATCTGATTAATTAAATTATCATTTTTTTCCTTTAATTCTCCAGGAGATGACTTAAGCCATTCTGATAAATACATCATATCTTCCATAAGATTTACAAGCATACTTGGAGTATAGCGATTGAAATAAGTTTCATATGAAATAAGTTTGTTTAATATAGTTAAATCATTAGATAAACTATCAGTTGCAAGTTCTAGTATATCCAAGTTTCAATATGAAGATTTTATATCACTAACATGTGAAGAAAAAAGATCTAATGATTCTTCAAGTAATTTTTGATAAACTCATCTATCAAAATTCTCATTCAAGGTGTCTATCAAAATATTTTTAATCCAATCATCATTTTCAATTCAAGATTCTTCATTCTCAGAAATATCCATTCAATATATTGAAAAAGTCTGATCTGTTAAAGATCATTTATCTTCCATTCATTTGATTTCTTTTTTATTCATAAATTAAGTATATATTTATAACTAATTTTTTGCAAATTATTTCTTATTAAACCAACTTCCAAACTTCTTCACTGCCCTCACCCTATGGTGCCTCTCATCAGATATTGACTTGGACATACTCGCGACTTCATCAGCTCATTCCCAACAAAAAAACGACATATATGGTATATGTAGATCGATCGGAGCATTAGGAAAATCAAAATTTGCAGTACCTATACTCTCAGCAGCAAAACTCATAGGGATTTGCAACGTTGCATCCATATAGCTCACTACAGATCTAAATCTAATTTCTTGATTTTTTGCATCTTGAAATAGTCTTTTCATCCCTACTCTTCACAAAGACTGATATGCTTGTTTTGCAAAAGGACCAGGAAAACTTTCATATTCACCAAAATAGATTCCAGTATCTTCCACTAGTACAGGAGATTGGATTATCTCAAAAGCCTTGAGAGCTTTATCGGCCGAGATTTCATCTATACTCATAGATTGTATCTCTACGATATCTAGATCCTGTTGTTGGATTTCTAGATTTTTTGGCAAATACCCAACGATTTTCTCAAATTTTCTTGGATTGCCTGTAACGATAGTGAGCATAGCTAGTATATGGTAAAATCCCCAATCCCTTTGAGAAAAGAGACTAAAAAAATAAGTTCAAATCGATGAGATATATTGCAATGTATGGTGACCATATAACGTAATAATTGTATATGGTAGAGACGCCCTGCAGGGCGTCTCTACCACATATTCGCTGCGATAGCCATACATGTCTCCCCTTCCTAGAGGTGGATAAGGGGGGAGTGCGATAGCCATACATGTTCCCCTCCTTGATAAAGGAGGGGTGGGGGTGGATTTGCTAGCCACCTCCCGCTTATATACTCACGAGATTGTCACGTCGTACCTCCTCGCAATGACGAATCATTATCTCGTATCTCAAGTCTCGTATCTTCTTTCTATTTTTACACCAACTCAATCCTGAGTCCAGTCAACTGACTAGCAAGCTTGATATTGATTGCTCATTTACCGATTGCGAGAGCTTTTTGGTCTTCTGGAAGTTTGACGATTGCTTTGCCGTCTGCGATCTCTACCGAGTTGATATTTGCTGGTTTGAGTGCATCTCTCACAAGCTGTATCTCTGCTCTTTCGTCGTCTAGATTGCCAGTTCTTTCTATGATGTCTATTTTTTCACCGTTGAGTAGCGAGAGTATCGTGTTGATCCTATCTCCACGATGACCTACAAACACCCCTACTGGGTCGATTTTTTCGTCATCTGTGCTTACGAGCATCTTAGTTCTTTTGCCAGTGATCCTGACGATCTTGTCGATAGTTACCATACCCTCTTCGTACTCAGGTACAATCCTCTTGAGCAATGCATCGATAAACTCCGGACCACCCTGCGTGATATCGAGATTGATACCACCAGATCATTTGGAGATCTGCTTGAGATATACGATGATCTCCTCACCCGTATGGTAGACTCTGTTGGGTACTTGTCACTGTGATGGGAGTACCACTGTCGCTCCATCCACATCCAGCACGATACTCTCAGCGATCACTCTCAGCACCTTTGCCTTGAGCAGTTCACCCTCTTTGTCCTGAAACTTCTCAAAAAACCTTTCTCTCTCGATATTTTTCAATTTTTGTTTGATCGTCTGAGCTGCTGCTTGTACACCAATCCTGGTAAACTCTAGCGGATCTGGAGTGATCTCTATAGTGAGCGTATCACCTAGCGCTGCATCATCCTTGATATCCTTGGCATCTGCTAGGAGCATCTGACGCTCCTCTTCTTTTTCTTCGATCTCATCTACCACATCTCGCAGTCTATAGATCTTGATCTCACCATCACCTGCCACAGATACCGCGACCTGTGCCTTTCTCTCGTGAGGCATATAATCTTTTTTGTACGCAGTCTTGATACCCATCTTCATGATATCCAGCACCTGTACTGGATCATATTTGTACTCACCTATCAGTTGTTCGATAGCTTCCTTGATTTGCTGACCATTTAGTCTCATTTTGATAAAATTTAAAGTTAAAAGTTTAAGGCTGAAGGCTGAAGTATATAGATAAACAAAAATACCTCAGCTCTCGTATTGTCCTCTCCCAAACGTCCTCCCTCTCCTAGCGAAGCGATTGGGAGAGGGCTGGGGTGAGGGAAAAACATCTCATATATAATAAAAGCTCCCTCCGAATACTCGGGGAAGCTTTTGTTGCAATCACTATACTCGCACAGCGAGAAATTGCAAGAGAAAGTTTGTAGCGATTTTTGACAAAACAGATCAAGATATCTATACTTATAAGTATGAAAAAGATATTTGAATCTATCAAAAAAACATTTGATAAAAGCACCAAAAAAGCTGGAGAACTCATCCCGCATAGAGATTTTGCGGTAGATATAATATGCAATCATATCGCACCAAAAACAGCTAAACACCTAGAGTGATCTCTCCAGATACAAGCTCATACTGAGCTCAAGATCAAAAAGATAGCTTATGAAATCATAGAGATAGTAGATCCTATCATCGGCAAAAACAAAAATGAAGCAGAGATATTGTGAACTCTAGAAGTAAAAAAAACAACTTCCCTCTCTGACAATCAAAAACATGAGTTTGATTTTAAAATACCAATACATTTTGCCAATGAGCATAGAAAAGAATCCACCTGATGAGACATGAAGCTCCTCAACCAAATGTCCGAAAGATCAAAAAAGACCGCAATAAATTACGATCTCAAGATACTGATCACCTATATCCTACCCGACGAGGTAGATCCTCAGACGAGAAAGGTGAAATTTGATATTAGTTTTGAGTAGTATCGGCTTAATAGTGATTGGTTGGATTGTTTGGTATGTACTCATCAATATATGACTGCAGTATAGATTTTACTTCACTATATGGTGTATACAAAAAACAACGATGAGTTGGAATTAGATCTTTTTCATCAATAGATTTTAAACTCTCATATTTACTGTAGACGTTCATATCAACCCGAATGGTATTTTCTCAACTTAGTATATTGTATAATCTTTGTGAAGTAATTCTTGGTCATTCATTAAACTTTGCAATTGATCTTGGCATATCTCCATCATATCATTTCAATATATATTGCAGTCCACGAGCGTTCCAAGTATCAATACTCTTACAGACCTTAATAATTCACTCATGCACATCATCAGCAAAACGTATATTTTCCATTAGATAATTTAGCAAATAATATTGTATGTATTTTACATGGTCGTTTTGAGTCGCACCCTTCGACTCCACTTCGTTTTGCTCAGGATGACAGGCCTCACGTTTTACTTCAAACTCTGTATTCTTAATTCTGTATTCTACAGCCTCACTTCACTCATCGGCATCTTCATCTTATTTACCTTCTTGCCATAGTGCTTAAACAACTTCTTCGCTCATCGGGTGACTTGTTGATGATCGTGGAGGCGGAGTTTTCTGATATAGTGATTGATCTCATTTTGTTCTCATTCTATCTCTAGGACAGGTGGCATATCATCGTAAAAGTCTACATCAAACGTCGTCTGTCAGATCTTGTAGGTCACTCTGATTTTTTCTTTGTATCGTTTGCACTGACATCACATCATCTGGAGCAACACCTTGCCTGCAGCGAGTGTAGGGACAGTGAGATTTTCTTCTGCACGGACTTTGTAGTCGATATTTGCCTGCTCAGGTTTGGTCTTGATCGTGATCTCAAACTTCTCTCCACCATATGATCTGAGTCTGGCAGATTTTCACTGCTTTTTGAGTGATTTGTCAGCTGTATCTACGTATCGGTCACGGATATACTGTGTACCTACCTTGTGAGCTCAGAGTTTTTTGAGATTGCGTATGAGGAGCGGGTAGCTGACTCAGAGTATCTTGATCTCTGTCTCGATGATGTTTTCAAACATAGATGATAAGTTGATAAAAAAATATAGTAAATTATTTGCAAAAAATGAGGTGCGGATGTATAATAGAAACAACAAAAAAACTGAGATTGCTCTCGTTCGATTTGTTTGTATTTTTGATTTTTATTACATCTCTTATACTTATTTATATAGATTTGTCAATACTTTATTTATTCTATCATCATGGCGAATATTGATCTCAAGGACATCGAAACCTTTCCAAAGCGATTTAAGGACGATGATAAGCACAAGATTAAGAAAGAAAATGAAAAGCTCAATGCCAAAATCATTGAGTATCAAAAGCAGATGTTTGCTCAAGGTAAGTACTCTCTCCTGGTCGTGATGCAAGGTATGGATGCCAGCGGCAAGTGAGGTGCGGTACGTAAGACATTTATGGGGATCAATCCTGCTGGTGCACAGGTACATAGTTTTAAGGTGCCAAATAAAGAAGAATTTGCACATGATTTCTTGTGGAGAATACACAAGAGATGTCCTGCAAAAGGGATGATTCATGTATTTGATCGTAGTCATTATGAGGATCTCCTCGTACCATATGTAGAGTGATTTTTGTCCGAAAAAGAGATCGCAGCTAGAGCGCAACATATCAACAATTTTGAAAAGATGTTAGAAGATAACGGGACAATTGTCCTCAAATTTTATCTCCACGTCTCACACGACGAACAAAAAAGAAGGCTTCACGAGAGACTCACCAATCCCCTCAAGTATTGGAAACACGAGGATGGTGATTTTCGCAAATCGAGCAAATATGAGAAGTTTATCGATGCATATCATCGAGTGTTTGAGCATACAGATACCAAGACTGCTCCACGACACGTGATCCAGTCAGACAACAATCACGTCAAAGTAAATCAAATCTCCCAAGTCATCGTCGAAGCATTTGAAAAAGAAATGGACCTGAGACGACCAGATCTGGATACGGACTTTACGCTAGTGGAGGTGCCTGGATTGATGGAGGAGTAATCTAGAGTTAGAGCATAGAATGAGAATTAGATTTGAAACGTGAGAAAAAATAAAAATAATTACACCTCTCGAGAGTGTGTCATACTGAGCGAAACACAGTGGAGTCGAAGTGTGCGAGTTATCTCTCGTTTTCAAACCCCTCTGTCTACAGCTCCGCTCCAGACATCTCCCCTTCACAGGGGAGGACAGCGAGGATCGATCCCAAACGGTTGTCCCCTGTGAAGGGGAAGGGACCCTCTGGGTAGGTGTTGAAACCGTAAATCTACCATATACCACGACCATATAAAATCCATACAGCCCATTGCTTTAGCTATGGGTGTTTTTTTGAAGTTGGTATTGACTTTTATTATTATATATTTATAAAAAATAGACACTTGAGTTTCAAAAAGCAAAAAAAACATAATGAGTTATTATTTATTAGAAGAACATATTGCAAGCTTGATTACTAACTGTAGAATTAATGGTATTGGTGGAAAAAAACGTCACCCTACTGGATTCAAAACCGCATTAACTACGTTACTTGATTGCTTAGAAATGATAAAACGAGAGTACGAAAATCAGCTAGATATTTCAGAAATAGAAAGAAAAATTAAAGCAAGCGTAGCTATTGATGGTGAGGAGTTCTATACAGAGTCGTTATCAAACAAAGATTCTAGAAAGATTGCAGAAGAGATAATAAAAAATCATTTCTAAAATCATCAATTTAAAAAGAACCATGCGCTTATTCGGCCTTGGTTCTTTCTTTTTACCTTCATTTTATATGGTTGGTATATGGTAGTATGTCGCACCCTCACGTTTTCCAAACCCCGCGCCCCTTATCAGGGGACAAGTGATGTCTGATCTAACCGTACTCCCCTGTTAAGGGGTTGGGGGTTTTATTACGATAGTATGTCGTACACTTCGGTTACGCTACACTCAGTATGATAGACTCATGTTCTTATTTCTTAAGTCTTAAGTCTTATTTCTTGAATCTTGTTTCTTGAATCTTATTTCTTGTTTTTTGTTTCTTGTTTCTACCCACTCACTCTCCCTATCGCCTCCTCCACCTCTCTCACCATATTGATGAGTGAGGCGCTATCTAGATCTTCATCATCACTACTCGCCCCTAGAGCCACGATGTCTGATATATGTCTCTGGTAATACTTGTCTAGCATATCCACATATCACGTCCCAGCGTCATCGTTTGGTGACTGGACATAGCCGATCACAGCGTCTGAGAGTGTATTGTACAGCTCCACAAACTCTGGTCTACTATCTGCGCGCAGTGCTGAGATGTTTTGTGAGACGTTTTTGATATGTTTGGCAGATCTCAGGAGTGAGATAATCTCAGACTGGAGTCACTGCTCCATACTCGCAGGCGCATCCAAACGCTCAAAATACTGTAACAGCTTGTCTGAGATATCCTGTATATCATCATATGCCTGCTCGTGATCTATCTGACTATACTCTGCACCAAACGGAGCTGAGATATACTGGAGCACGTGAGCCTCGAGATTTTTGATATCTTTGGCTGCGGTGTCTATGTAGGTATCCATATTTAGCTGCGTCATCAGTGTAGTGTCCAATGTATCTATCCCTAGATCTAGCTCGGTATTGGTCGCATCGGGGATAATCTTGCGTACCAGACGGGTAAATGGCGTGAGAAACGGCGCAAACAGCAATGCTGTACACACATTGAAGATAGTATTTAAGATCGCATTGGCAAAAACAGGGTCCTGATCTATATCCAGCAGATATCAGGTCAGATCTATCAACTGCCAAAAAAACAAAATCCCAAAAATAGCGGAAATCACATTGAACAATACTTGGGCGATACTCAGCTGCCTCTTGGCGACTGCACCACCTAGAGAGGCGATCACACCGGTCATCGTGGTACCTATATTGGATCACATCACGATCGCGATAGATGCCGGGAAAGTGATCAGTCCACCAGACAGTGCCGCAAAGGTCATCACCGACATCGCAGAGCTAGACTGGATGACCAGCGTCACTATCACACCTATAAGTCCAAATCCCCACAAGGACATATCCTTGTACGCCGCCAGATCAAAACTATCCTTGAGTGTATCTACACTGTCTTTCATAAACCCTATCCCGATAAATAGCAGTCCAAATCATACCAATAACTTCCCTATCCATTTTACTTTTTCTCTCTTGCCACCAAACAACAGCATCAATCACCCTACCGCGATGATAGGCAATGCAAATGATGATATTTTAAATTCTCCAAATCATAGGTAAGACACCAAAATACTGCTGACTGTCGTACCAATATTGGCTCAGATAATGACTCAGATCGAGTTCTGCAGACTAATCAGTCACGCTCACAAAAATCAAAGAAGCAGCAAGGTCACCAAACTACTACTCTGCAACAATGCTGTCACAAAAGTTCAGGTTCACAGTGATTTTACCGCTCATCTGGTATATTTTTCTAGATAGTACTTCATCTTGTTGCCGGCTAGGGCCTTGATGCCTTCTTCAAACGTCTCCATACCAAACAGGAGAAGTCCAATACCAGCCAATAACATCCATATATCAAATGATCACATAGTTCGTCAAAAAAAGTAAATGATTTGTTTATACATCCCTATTTTTTTATTATTTTCTTCAACTGCGTTGTTTGAAACTTTTTCAATTGTTTTTTTGGTGGCTTGCTTACTTGAAGCTCACTGTACATAATTGTTTTGATAACGTCTATAGTAGGCTGAAAACGATCCCACTGCTGCACATTGCCAAGAAAGTAATTACCCAGACAATATTTGCTACACGCTTTGCTAGCTAGCATACCGTATTTTGCAAATATTTCCTTGGTAGGAGAGTCTTTTGTTTCTGCCTTAAACTCTACTATCACAAGATTATTAAAATTGAATGTCTCACTCCCTTCTCTGATCTGACTCGCAGATACATTAAAATCAATTGTGATTTTTTCTGCGGTGGATTTGTGCACGAGCGTACATCTTTGATACCCAGTCCTGAGTGATGGAAACACCAATGCAGCAAAATTTTCGTTGTACAATGATCTATACACATCATTCATAAACTCATAGGCAGTGGTGTCCAATACCCCATGCTGAGCTATATCTATATCATACCTAAACTTACGCATCACACTCCCCTTCTTTTGTTTAAATTCAAAATATGATAATCCACTCTCAATATAATGTCTCGTCCTCATCTTAATCCTATCTAGATCACCATTGTTGTGCGCATGGTAGAAGTCCAGCTCTTTCGTATCCATATAGATATTGTCATAGGTAAACACCTTCGCCCCACCTATCTCCAATATCTGAAAATCCTGCTGCAATTCTTTGAGCAGGTCTCACAATTCTTGTTCGTGGATGAGATACTTGGACTCTATTCTATTCATTAGAGATGCTTGTGCGTTGAGTTGATTGAGCGTGATAGCAGCAAAACTCTGCAACACGTCGTGATATGTTTTTGTTGTCATTTTTTGTTTGATGGAACAAATAAAACTTTCAGTAATCTAAGTATACATAGCACTACTTCTTTTGTCAAAAATTCAAAAATATTTTCGTCTCGGTTGGGATTGACTTTTATTGATATATATATACTCGAAGTGAAAAAATTTGTAAAATAAAAAACTTAAAGATGATGCAAACATATCTAATATCGCTCGATACAGATGAATTTGGTAAAATTGATTTACCATACAATATCTTAAAAGATGATATGCTGTTTTTAGACGATATATTCCCAAAAGAAAAAATGGAAGAATTCTTCAACAAAGCAGCATCTTACTTGGAAGTATATCAAGGAAACGGTTTAGTGGTATCTTCAAGATTCTTAAAGAAAGAGCATATCTCCATTGCTCTGCAATTAGCTTAACAGTAAAATTAGAATTTAGTGAAGCCTGGGTATATTCCAGGCTTTTTTCTTACTCAAAACTTGCATTATACAATTATTTTTGTATAATTATCGTATATTTATTGTATTATAATTGTATTATGGATTTTACCACTACCACCAAAATCGCCAGAAATGGGAGAAAGGAATTTGATTGTGATTATAAGATTGTTTTTTGTAATGATGAAGATGTGGGGATGATACTAGGTAAAAAAATGTATCATGCACTATATGATAGTGGCTTACTAACACAGATCAGAGAAGAGTTGCGAGAGGCAAATGATCCAGAAACAGTAAAACTTATCACAGATTATCGTGCAGGAATCTGACATGAGGACAGTATTTCATTGGAGGAATTTAGAAAAGAATATGATGTATAGTATCATTATTGCAAACAAGAAAAAATTTGCCAAAGATATCTCAAAGCTAAGCAGCAAAGAGAGAGATCATATTTTCTCAAAGCTATCTCAACTAAAAGAAAAATGAATACAACACACACAAGTTAAACAACTACACAACTACCCTCTTGCAGATTATAGATTGAGAACATGAAGTTATAGAGTCTTATTTGATCATGATATAACATCTAAATCTATCATCATATATCGCATCCTCCATAGATCCAAACTATACTAACCATATAGGATACGGCAAGCCGACGTCCCTACACACGATATGCGTTAGCCATACATGTTCCCCTCTTTTTTTCAAAGAGGGGTGGGGGTGATTTGCGATGGCCATAGTATCCCGCATACTTCGACTTCGTTGCACTACGCTCAGCATGACAATACTCATGCGCACATTTTTCTAATTCTAAACTCTAATTCTAATTTCTAACTCCCAACTAACCACTACCAACTACGTCAGCATCCCCACACAC
Organism: Candidatus Absconditabacterales bacterium; assembly: GCA_937930555.1. Lineage (GTDB taxonomy): Bacteria > Patescibacteriota > Gracilibacteria > Absconditabacterales > Absconditicoccaceae > JAHDCT01. The sequence goes on from CALHCH010000049.1 coordinate 21,006, forward strand.
TCTATATGATGCGTATGCGGAAACATATCTACTGGCTGGAGCTGATCAAAAGAAAATAATCA
>CALHCH010000050.1 GCA_937930555.1 Candidatus Absconditabacterales bacterium
TGCAGGAGATGTAGCACAGACGATACTTATGGTCTTGTTTGAGAGAGATCAAGAATTTCACCACATCTGGATGCATACCCTCTCTCGGAGGATCCACGATCACTAGATCATCTCAGACCAAAAACTCTCCATCTATCACTCACTCTTTCACTACCTTCTCGGCTTTACCTACGTAGTAGTCACATCTCTCGCTCAGGTGATTTATTTTTGCATTGTAGTTGGCGTCTTGGATAGCTGCTGGGACAATCTCTATCCCCTTGACTCTCTGACCCAGTCCAGATCACAAAAATATCTGCCCTATCGAGCCACCTCCACAGTACAGGTCTATCACATTGCCTCATACCTCGCCCACCATCTCCATCGCAGTAGCAAACAATACCTCTGCTCCACTCGTATTGGTCTGAAAAAACGAAGCTGGGGATATGGCAAAACGTAGTACAATCTCGTCATCTTGAGTTGCAGGAATTCCCTCTCCTTTTGGGAGAGGGGTTTGGGGTGAGGGCAATTTCCTGATATGTAGTTCTTCATATATCTTTCCTTCTCACCGTATCACTTCGTGAGTCGTATTTGGATCTCTCATGATATCAGCTAGCCCATTGTTGCTAGAGAGCACAAAAGTAGTCACACTCTCGTGGAGTTCGCTATCTTGTTTTCGTTTTTTCAGGAGGTCTCTTCGTGCTTGTTCGTGTTTTGGATGATCAGAGAAATGATCTGAAGCGATACTGAGATTGAGTAATATATGTCCTGTATGTACTCACTCCCTGATCATCAGATGACGAAGCAGTCCGTGATGCGTCTTGGCATCATGTACTGGCAGACCGCTATGTTGTAGATCAGTTTTTATTTTATGGTATACACTATGCATCTTGTGAGATACCAGGTAGCATTGATCTATATCCACTACTTTGGAAAATTCTCACTGCTTGTGAAAACCCATCTGCCAATGCTCAGCTACCACAAAAGGACGCTCATGTGGTTTGGTCTGATTGGTCGGGTCAAACTCTCTCCTGAGGTATTTACCAAAACTAAACTCTATCTTGTTGCGATATCCAAACTGTAGTGGAGATCATATGATCGGTAGCAACTCTACTTTTGGGAGCTGAGCAAAACAGCTGGCTACGATATCTTGTTTGAGTTCAAGTTGTTTGTCGTACGACACAGCTTGTCGTTTGCATCATCCGCATCACACCTCAGATTCTTTTTTACTTTCTACTTTTTGCTTTTTATTTTCGCCATAGGCGTTGATATGGTGAGGACATTTGAGATCTCCATCTAGCCATTTTTTGTCGACTGTATGTACTTTGACTATATGTCATGTGAGGTAGTCACGTTTCTTTTTTACTATCTTGATATCTACCACACTATCTGGCAGTGCTCATTTGATTAGCACCTTTTTCCCATTTTCCAATGTAGAAATCCCCACTCAGCCATAGCCTAGTGCTCATACTTTGAGATTTTCGTGTATCTTACCTATATGCCTACTCTTTTTTCTTTTCATCAGTATATGGTATTACAAAAAAAGTCTCGCTTATAAATTCACGAGATCCTTCATGTCTACCCTTCGACAAGCTCAGGATGACATTCAGGATGACGGACTACTATCCCTAATGTGTCACACCTCAATAAGCAATCCAAGTGATGAGTTGCGGTAGCCGCATATGTTCCCCTCTTTTGCAAAGAGGGGTGGGGGTGATTTTCTTGCTTTCTACTTTAAACTTTCTACTTTAAACTATATTATGCTGTCTCTCATGTACTCGTATTGACCCTTACAGTCGCTCACTCTTCTACATGTAGTGGCACTTGCACTTCTAGTCCATTGTCCATTGTTGCTGGTTTTTTGCCTGCATTGGATCTATCGCCCTTGACGCCTGGGACGGTCTGTGCTACCGTATACTCGATCGTAGATGGCAGTATCACACCGATCACGTTTTCCTCGTGTATCATCAAGAAACAATCTAGATTTTCTTTGAGATATGGTACGACATCCTCTATATCGCTCTTTTCTAGTTCCATCATCTCGCTCGTATCATTGAGCATAAATGTGAAGTTGTCTCCCGCTTGGTACAAAAACAACGCGTTTTGGGTAGCGACCTCTGCCTGCTGGAGCGTGACAGTCGACTTGTAGGTGAGATTGAGATTGCCTCAGTCTATGATATTTTTGGATTTGAATGTATAGGTCGCCCCGCCTCTCCCCGTATGGGTATGTGAGATATCCAGCACCTTCATCAGCTTTCATTCTACATTCAATATTGTCCCTCTTTTTACATCACTACAAGAAATTTTCATCGGTATACAAAACAACTAAAATAGATGCTTATCACTGTATCTATATATCCTCTCGTTGCAATTGAGTTTTGTCGAAAAAAGAAAGCATCGCGGATAAAAATCTACGATGCTTTTTAACTTAAATTTCTGTCAAATTAATAGTCAATGTAATTTCTTTAGCGTCATAGTACTGTGCGCCACGATCAGTATAGTAAAAAAAATCAAATCCTAATAAGAATCTATGTAAATCTAGAATTCCTCCATGAAAGATTCGCTCTATATTCATATCTTTAAGACCTGTAATTACAATATTTCTATCTATATTGTGAGGCACACGAACTAGATGAATATCTACTCGATAATCCTCATTATTTTCAAGCAATATCTTTATTGCTTTTCTTTCTTCAAAAGAAATAGATGATCTAATGGTATCTATCAATCGTTGTCTTACCTTTGCATGATTTACATACACTGTATTCATGTTTGACAAACATTGGTGTGATACATAAACGCCATTTGAAAAAGTAGATCTCGTATATCTTTCATATACTCCATCATATCCCAAATGAAATTGTTTCAATCTCTTACCATGTGAAGTAATAATTTCATCACTATACCAACTACAGAGAACTCTACCTTGATCTGTATTGTCAAAAAGCAAATCAAGATCTAAATTGAACTCAACTCCATCATGGTAACATGGATGTATTGCTGTCAAATATAGATTACTATCTTCAAGGACATACATACTTGTAAATTCATAACAAGCTGTATGTGAATTAAAAATAGAATCTGGAGAAATATTGAGCCGTATTTTCTCCCAATTTGGATGAGAACGCAAAGGATCACTATGTGTTTCTAAAGTATCACTTCCCATAATGATTAAATTTGGAATTTGCTCACTTGCACTTGCGTATGTATTGATAAAAATCATACATAATAAAACTAAAGTTGTTAATGTACATTTCATTTTTTTGTTTTTTTGTTTAATAATTTTATTTAGTGACATATACTATATACCCATCATAGTATACTATACAAGTGTTTTTACCAAAAAAAGAAAACATCACGGATATAAAGTCCGTGATGCTTAATAAATAATTTGTTGCCCTTTAGTCCTCTTTAGACTTATCAAGATATTGATCTACAATCTTCTTGATCACATCTTGATCAAGCAATAAAGATGCTAATGGTTTGAATGCTTTCTTGATTTTCTGATGCGCTTCAAGTTCTCCCCAGAGCTTTCCATGCTTCAAGATTTGTTTCATCTCAAGTTTCTTTAGCTCATCTCTGTTTGTAGGAAGAGGTAGCACAACATTGTGTGGAATATCTACACCACTCACAATACCAAACACTGGAATAGTGTACACAAGAGGCATAACAAATTCATTATCAAAATCATACAACTCTTTTCTTTGGAGAATCCATTGCAAATCCGAGTCCTCTTGATATCTAAGCTCATAACCTATTTTAGAATATTCCTCAAGAGAGATACCACTCTTATTGACAGCATCTAGCACCGTTGGTTTAGTAAGAGATTCACCTAAACTTTCTTTCTTTTTATTTACTGCAAGATTTTCTGACATTATTTTATTTTTAGATTTAACAATTTTATTTAGTGACATATACTATATACCTATCATAATATACTATGCAAGTCCATTTTATCTCACCTATTACTCGCTCTTCTGACTCATCTGACCCTCATCTGATTCATCACTCTACAAAAACGCATTGATCAACAAATTCAAGATAGCATAAGAGAAAATCACCACCACGATACCAATAATAGCTCGCTTGATAGCATCTGCTCACTTCCCTACATTGCCTCCGTTGAATACCGATGTCGCGTAGAGATACCCTGCATAGATGATCATCAGCGCTCACACCACTAGCGCCATATTGGAGACAAAAGTCACGATCTGTGCTGCGAGACACAGGATAGTGTCTCGATTCATGATACCACTCGCAAACTGCTCTCCCAGTCCGCTACACGCCTTGATACCCACTCCGTCTTTTCACTTCTCACCAAACGATTTGGCTTTTTGGTTGTATATCTCAGCAAAGTTACCACTTGATCTCGAGCTTCACAGATCTTTGGCTGCTCACGTATAGCTCTGCTCAGCCTTGGGTATCAGCTCAAATGTGTCGTCATCCTTGTCGGCTGCTCGACCCGTACTAGTCGGGAGGATAAGTCATACTACTAGAGTCAGCAATGCGATGAGTCATAGGATTTTTGTTTTCATCTATATGGGTATAAATAATTAAATATCTCAGAGCAATCCAGGTAGATCATAGATAGTGACCATACCTTGTATGGCTGAGTCAGTGGCTGAGTCAGGTGAGCTATCAGCAGTGACTAGAAGCACCTCTACGGCAGTATCTTGCTCAAACATCTCCTGTACCTCATATACACTCGTGTGAGAAGAGATCGTGCGATACTCAGCATAGTGAGTCACATCCACATCTCACACCGTCTGAGTCGGTGTGTCTATAGTATCCTGAGACACCAACCAATGCATAATATCCTGAAATCACAACACTCCTATCAATTGCTCAGAGTCATACACAGGGATATATCTAAGTCCTGCATCGCTCATCAGCTGCAGAGTGGGCTGGAGTAGATCGGACTGCTGAGCGATAGCTGGTTGCTGTGCAAGTGATGCTATAGACTGAGGTTGAGTGAGATCGTCATGTATGGATTGTATCTCATCCAATGCATGGTTGGATACGATCAGGTAGTGCTTGTTTTCTAGACGAAACCCATGTACAAGCTGATTTCTCAGATCACCAAAATATCTCAACTTGTCTTCAAACATCCTCACAAAACGAGAAATAGATGTCTTGCCAGTGGTGATCATCGTAACTCTCTCGTGATAAGGGACGTATTTTTTGAGTCACAAGATCTTGGATAGATACTTATCTATCTGATTAAAATATGCCAAAAACGTGTTTGAGTTTTGTGCTGAATACATCACCATCTATTGTCTAAAACAATACTACAACATGTTGTTGCGATAGTATTTGGGTCATATATCTATAGTATAGTCACACAACACTATTTTTGCAATTTTTTTTGGGCACAACAAATGAAGAACATAAGAAAAAAATACATAGGAGCTACACAAACCAAGTCCACTAGATCAGCTATACCAAAAAAACCAGGCTACTGAGTAAAATACCGACTACTAGTGAGTATCGGTCTCGCGTGCAGTGGAGGTATTTTTTGGATGTTGTTTGTGTGATCGCTGTCTAGTGTGGCTAGTGTGACGATGCAACAATACTCTCCCGATGACACTCTCGTAGTCATCAACAATCAAGTATGCCTAGACGAAAACATCATCCGCAACGCAGATATCCAGCCGACTGCTCTCTTGGATACAGGCCCCAGCCCATCCACTCCTAGCATAGATCGTCTCGCACCTACACAGCCTAGCATCTGCCTAGATACGAGCGAGGTACAAGTAGAGATCTATATGTATCACTATGTCAGACCTACTCGACGAGATCAGCAATGATCTGTAGTCTGGAACAACAGCGTCACTCCAGAGACGATCACCCAGCACTACGCACACCTAGATACTCTCAGATCAGCAAACAAAATACATATCACCACTATGTGACACATACAAAAATACCAAGATGCAAACTGTTGGCCACATCCTCGCGTGATAGTCCTCACATTTGATGATGGTCGATGGGACAATTTTGAGTATCTGCTCCCGCTCGCTAGAGAGTACAAGATACCAGCAAATCTAGGTATCATAGCTGATAGGATCTCTTGGGACTATGCAGATAGGATAGACTCTTTTATGACCTATGATGAGATTGTGTGGATGATAGAGAGTGGATATTTTGAGATATCTGGACATAGTCTCACCCACACTGACCTCAGGACCAAAAACGCCGATCAACAGCGACATGAGATCTGCACAAGTACCAGGTCATTGGAAGACATCTTTTGAGTATCGATCAATACATTTATCTATCCGATGTGATTATATAACCAAGAAAGCATGACTACAGCACAAAACTGCTGACTCACCTACGGTCTCACCACTCGAGACGGCACCAATACCCAATCAGATCTCGTCTCAGACCCATATCAACTGTATAGAAAAAGAGCCTCCAAATGAGTATCTGGAGCCGCATTATATGGGGAGTAGAGAGTGGTTTTTAGTGAGTAGTTGCTGGTTAAATGTATTAACAAATCATTGACCAAAACGTAGGGATATTTCAATAAAATATCCGCAGTAGGATCTCTCGACTTCATTTCGCTCCGCTACATTTCGCTCGAGATGACAGCGTCAGTCATTACGCACCAGATCCAGATACCTTCACAGCATCCAAAAACTTCTCTCTCTGCTCGTCACTACTATCACGCAAATTTCCAAAAATCTTGTATTCAGTCATTTTGACACCACAAAATCAAAGTATCATCCTACTGAGATAATTTTTTATATTGATGCCAGAGATTAAGGGTATTTTGTACAAAAACGCTGGCGCATCGCAGTGTGTGTAGATTTTAGCGGTTTTGTCTGTGAGGAGTTTTTCTTGTTTGGTCGATCCTTTGACAAAATTGAATGCAAATCAAGCGCCAAAATTGGTATCAAAGAAGTTTTTGAGAATCCCTGGTATGCCACCCCATCGTATGGGGAACACGATCACCATCTCATCACATCGAGTGATTTTTTGTTGGATCTGTGTTCTGATTGGATCGTCATTGATTCCTCATTGTTTGAGAGAGGTAGTACTCTCATACGAGAGGTATGGCTGACCTAGATCGTATAAGTCCAATATCTCGACTTCATTGTTATGCGTTATAGCTCAGTCACTATAGGACTCAGCTATCGCATGAGAGAAGCTCGTTTTACTCGGATTGGCTATGATGATCAGTGATTTCATATGGTAAGGACTTATAAAAAGATTGAGTTATATATACGAAAAATTTTCAACAAAAAAACACTCTTTTGACAGAAAGAGTGCCTTCAATTTTCCTAAGTCGTTTGGCGACCTCGAAGTGGTACTATAAGGGAAATAATGAGTGTTGCAAGCTACGATTTTTATATCTAAAAGATTCTACCTATTCCGCTCCAACTTAAACTTCTCACCTGGATGTGTTTCTCTCTCATCAAATACAAAAAACGAACTAACAACAATCTTATAAAACTGAGTTCATTCTAAATCTTTTGCAGCATCCAATATCTTGTCTCATGCTTTTCATAATCTAGCCACAAAGAGCGAAGCTACTCTTTCTCTTTCATCTTCACTAGTCATCAACTCAGCTGCTCACTCAAAATATATTCATCTCACCTTCTCATTTAGAGCATGTTGCTGGACAATATTGCCTGATACAAGAGGATTCTGTAGTATTTCTTGGGAGTGTCTCCTGTGTGGTTTGGATCTAAAATATAAGTTCAACTCATCATCATACACAAAATGTACTTCACACACTCGAGGTGCATTATCCACACATGTAGCCAATGACATATGTAGAGTCGATGGAAGATATTCTTTGATGGTTTGTTCTATGTTTTGCATTAGAATTTGTAAACTAGATATAAAATCATTACCTAAATAAAATCCACGTCTTTTGCTTCTGCACACTCACTTCACTTGGATCGTTGAGATATAGATTATAAAATTCTTTTGCTTGGGGATAATCTTTCATAAGTTGTTTGTAGACATCCATCATTTGTTTGTACTCTCATAGCACTTCTGTAGCAGTAAACTCCCCACTCACCTTCCAATCTCCATCCGAACAAGCAATTCAAATTTTACCAAATCCAAACATCTTAGCTTGTTCTAACATGCCCAGACTCCGATCTATATTTTTACTGTCACCTGCTTCTATTTTCAACTTCTGATACATACCTTTGTTTATCGGTATTCGAAAAAAATAAAACGGTTTTTTGGTGATGAATGTGTGGTTCATTGTATGCGTGAAGTATATTAATTTTTGTGATTCTTGAGACATATTGTTTGGGTAAATAATAAATGACTCTATACATATATATGCTTAGGCAATAGTACAAAAAAAGCAAACAAAAAAACCTCTCATCACGAGAGGATTTTTTGAGTTAAGATTAGCTACTTAAAAGTTGAGGAGAAGTTTGTCTAGCTCAAAAAGTCCTGGGACATTTTTGACACCATCATCTCACACAAAACTCACCGTATGGTATTTAGCAACGTTGAATTCTTTTGCTAGATCTTGATTGCTATCCCAATCTGCATTGAAGATTGCTACGTCTGCTGGGATACTTGCTTGATTTGCTTTGATGTTTGCGTCAAGTTTTGCACAACTACCACAACTAGCTCCGTGAAAGAATACTGCTGTTTTCTTTCCTTCTGCCATTGCGAGTTTTACTGCTGATTCTGAGTATGGCATGTAGTTGCTTGCTTGTGGAGCTGGTGTATCAAACTCTGCTACTAGATTGTTGAGTTCAAAAAGACCTCATACGTTTTTTGCTACACCTGAATCGTTGAGATAACTCACCGTATGGTATTTAGCAACGTTGAATTCTTTTGCTAGATCCTGGTTTTTGTCCCAATCTGCATTGAAGATTGCTACGTCTGCTGGGATACTTGCTTGATTTGCTTTGATGTTTGCGTCTAGTTTTGCACAACTACCACAACTAGCTCCGTGAAAGAATACTGCTGTTTTCTTTCCTTCTGCCATTGCGAGTTTTACTGCTGATTCTGAGTATGGCATGTAGTTGCTTGTAGCTACCTTAGCTACCTGAGGAGCTGGTGTAGGAGCTGATGCACTAGGTCATCCACTACTACATCCTATGAGCAACAGTGATACACTAGAGACCAACGCGAGTCCAGCTATTTTTGTGATTGATATTGTATGTTTCATGATAATTGAATTGAAGAATAATAAAAAGAGATATGCATATATGCATACTTAAAAATAATAAAGAAAACACATCTTACAATAATTGTAAAACGATCCCTACATAGCTATGAGCATAGGTAGCACTAGCAAATACCTCATACCAAGGAGGTGCGTGCGCATGATATGCACGATCTGATATATGGTGTGTGGGGTCAATATGCGCTATATATTGTATATCTGTGTGTGTTTGTGTAGTGTGCAATTCCAATGTCTGATCAAAACGCTCCATAGAGACAGCAGAATTATTTTTTTCTCGGCAGTCTTGCTTGCTATCTATATTGTCTAGTTTTTTGGATACACAAAAACTATCAGAACCAAAAGTGGTCAGATCAGTGGTAGCTATAGCCTTGATCACAAACTGTGAAAAAAACATATACACTACCAAACAACACAATGAAAACATCTTTTTGGATTGCATTAGTATATGTGTACTGAAAATATTTAAGTGATTCAATCACAAAAATTAGGTAAAAAAAATGAGACCTCTCGATCTCATTGTATACATACTATATGTGTGGCAGCTCGTCAAATTCAGCTTTTCGGGTAGCATATCTGGCTTGCTGAGCTTGAGGATCTAGACTCATCATCTCTTGCATAGCCTGCTGATGTGCTGGATCGTCTTTGACCTCCATCACGTGCTGCTTGCACATATTGCCGATAGACTCAAAATCCTCTCCATAAAACTCCATATCACACGCTCATCACAATTGTTTACAGGTCATTTTTTTCATAATAGTGGTTAGGCTAAAGATTGACTTGCTTATATCAATCATTGCACTAAACACAATAACAAAGATTGAATTTGTATCATCATAGCCTATGAAGCAACTCCCAACACATATCACTATCACCTGAGCTACCTGACTCCTAGGATCTGCACTCTCTCGTAGACTCCTAGATGAGTGACATCAGCTCACTATCGTAGGCAGATCTACTCGTAAGATCACTCAGATGTATGGCGAGAGTGTCCGTGCACTCACTCGAGATCAACTCAGTCCAGAGACACTAGACTGATGCGAGGTCTGTATCCACCTCGCAGGCAAATCTATCATCTCACTCCCATGGACCCAAAAAAACAAAAACGCTATACGAAACAGTAGAATACATACCACCAAAAATATCGTTGACTCACTCCCAGATAGCTGTCACACGTTGTTGTGTGCTTCAGCGACTGGATACTACCCCAGCGATGACCACAAGATCTGGACTATAGATGACATCACCACTGACCCGTCCAATCTCCTCTCACAGCTATGTGTCGCTCGAGAATCCGCAGCAGCGCAAGCTCGTACACCAACTCGTCGTGTGGTGCATATCCGTACTGGTCTGGTGACTGGTGCTGGAGGATTTGAGGACAAAGTAATCAAAGCAACTAAACGATGAGGCTGAGTAGTGCTATGATCAGGACAACAATGGATGCCACTAGTCACCAAACACGACTGGGTAGACAATGTCATCACCTGTATACAAGACAATACTATCCACTGAGCGATCAACAATGTCTCACGCAATATCCAGTATCGCGACTATATCCGTGAAGTAGCTCACAAGCTCCGTAGACCTACGCGACTCAGGATGCCATCTTGGATACTCAGACTCGTCCTATGAGAAGCGGCACTTTTGTTTTTGTGAAGCTGGAAAGTACAACCTTTTGGGTATTGAAAACAACTAAAAAACGAGACCTAGTGATCTCGTTTTTTTATTTGTATCATATGCTCTACATTATGCTTGTGGTGCATCCATCCCCATCCAGAGATTTGCTGTCTGGAGATCTGACATACCAAGTCCTGCCTTGAGATACTGAAACAACTGCATCCTATATGCTGGGAAATTTTTGACAGCCATATGCAAAAAGAACGCCCTACGCGGCATAGTCTGACCAAACAGCTCTACCTCCTCATCCATATACTCTTGCGTGGTGGTACTGAGAAAATCAGTCATACTCGCCAGCTGTGCATCCATCATCGCATCGAAGTTGGTGGTCACATCGCCCTCCTCTGTAGCGATTCTGAGTGCCTTCATCACCTCTGGATCGTATCCATCCAGCAATGCTATCGGCGCTGTCCCCATACGACACATATACTCCAACAATTCCTTGATCGTCCTGAGCTTATCCCCTGGTGTATAGTCATACTGGTCTGCTGGTATCTTGCTCGCTAGATGCTTGCATATAGCCGTCTCAGTAGCAAATGTAGCTATCAAATCCTGTGTATTGATCATAGGTATATATCAATGATAAAGATCAACACAGTACCTATATAGTACAAACTATGAAGGACAAAAGTTAGGTGATGTGGGCGGGAGGGTTGATTTTGTTAATTATCTAAAAGATGCACTCTTCTAGTTCCTTATATATCGAAGTTTCTTTTGTTATTTGAGATATCAAAGACTTAATAAAATCCATATTTGTTCCAGTAAATTTAATATTCTGTTTGATGGGTCAAATTTTGTTTTTTACCTTATTGTTTCTAATATCTGTAATCTGTGAATTGTAAAATGCCTCATCAAACACGCATCAACCATTAGAGCATAATTTTTTTATCACTTCTTTATCTAGAAGAAAATTCTCAATTGAATATCTATTCAACATTCTATTCATTCAAGATTCGTTGAGCCAATCCTCTCTATCTTTGAGAGTAGTATGATCTCTATCCGTTAGTTTAAGAAGCTCAACTCAAGAGAATCATTTTCATAGAACCTGAAGAGCGATACTTGAATAGCTCTCAACTTGTCTACATCAATCACTAGAAATGAATAATGTTTCATGATGTTCTTCTTCAAAAATCGTGTTATATACCATTGCATCAAATCAATTTTCAAATCAATCGATGTTTGGATGAGGATCTCATTCACAGTATACTATCCTCTGTGGAGATACTAAACCTGTAAGATCATCTAAAGCTGTGTGAAAGATTCTTTGCCAATTAGTGCGAGACTTAATTATAGGAGTAAGATGTAGAATTTCTGATGCGGATTGCATGTCAGATGTGAATTCAATAATCGATGATTCATCATTAAGCTCCTCCTGCAAAGCTCTAAGGAATCAAATACTATGTGTTGCAATTCGTATTTGACAGTTCTGTGGGATAAGTCTATTGATTTCAATTAATAGACTTCTTTGGATGGCTGTGTTAATATGCAACTCAGGCTCATCAATTATATAGACAGTATCATCATATTGATCTTTTCTTAGATAGAGATCTAAGAGAATATCCACTACTTCTTTTTCTCATGAAGAAAGAACATCAAATGGAAAAATATTAGGATATCACAATTTAGTGAAATATATAGTTCATCTAGATGCTTGTATGTCACCTAAATTATCGATCTTAAGATCAAGACAATTTTCTATTGAATCATTCAACTCTCCAATGATTGTTTTCTTTGCAACGCTTGGGCTACAGTCTTGTTCATTTAGATATTGATTATATTTTATCAATAATCTTTGGTAATTTTCAGTCATCTTATCGTCTAAGTCAGTGGACTGTGTTGCTCAATACTTGTTATATTCTATACTAGTCAATGCTACAGTCTGAGTTACATTAACAGAGGAATTGTAACGATATGAATTCCTAAAACTAAATATAGTTTGAGAATTTCATTGTCTTGTTTTATCAGAACGTAAATCCTCATATTCTATATCTCAAAAGAAAATTTTAACTTTCTGATAAGTGTAATTTGAATCTCATGTAATTGAATGAAATTTCCAATCTTTTCTCGATTTATTTCATATTAAATCATAAGCATTCGCCTTGTATAACATTCAATCAAAAATACTGCTCTTACCACATCAATTAGGTCAGATTAGTGCCACAATACGTGACGGAGTATCTCATAAATCAATTGTAAGATCATGAAATCTTTTGTATCCATCTAGTGTAATTTTTGTGATAAGCATAGAATTGGTTTATTTATAAACAATTTTAGAAAACTATTTCATAGGGTATTTGCATAAAGAGAATCTTTATCTCCCTCGCTAATCTCCCCAACTCCACTCTCTATCCTATCCAGTTGTGCTAGAAAATCTCCATTACCGCATAGACAAAAAACTTATCTTATGATAATTTGAGTTTTCTTCTGCAAAGATATCTAATATCTCTTCAAACTTTTCCTTGATAAGGATATATTCGGAATCATCAATATTGAGACTATAATAAGTATGCCTACCCTCTTCTTCTATACATATTAGATCTTTGGTTAATTCCTTTTCTTTCTTCAATTGATCAAAAAATGTTGCTTTGGGAAGTTTTTTCAATTTCTTGTGCTTTCTCAAAACTTTTGTTGAAACTCTTTCTCACTCCGAAAGAGTGGAAAAAATAAGCAATCAGTCATATTTTTTTAGGACCTTATCTTTTCTTCTTTTGAGCTCTCTATGCAAGAGATATAGTATGCCTAGAAGTAGTGACCCAAAAGCAAATGGTGTAAATCTCTCATAGTCTTTTCTAACCAAAGATGATTCTACCAATCGTTTGATATACCTATCTTGCTGACGAAAATATCCTAACGAGGGAGGTATGATTTGAGTATTAATTCAAATTTTTTGAAGTAAAAGTATTTCTAGTATTCTACATACTCTCTTATTACCATTAGAAAATGGGTGTATATGATATAGATGAGCATGGAGAGCAAATATTTCTTCTAGTGAGCTGATTTCTTGATACTTGTGCAAAATATCTCACAGTGCAGTAGGAATATTTTCAGCCTCTAGTGGATATATATCAGCAATAACTATGTTGTCACGATTTCTCATCACTCAAGAATAATACATATCGTATCCTCTCAACTTATCTCCAAATATTTCATCTAGATCTCTCGTAAGATCTGCATGTATACTTTCCAATCGATGTTTTGTAGGTCATTCCCAATTTAATATATAGTTAGGACTATTTATTTTTCTAAAAACCGTAAGTATATTGGCAAATTCAAGCTTATCATGAAGGCTTTTGAGTTTTCTTTGATATGATTTTGACATCACATTTAATTCATTCACTTTTTTGAAAATTATGGTTGCGTAGTCACTCAATCAATCAAAATTGAGCTGTAGTTGTGTTGCATCAGCAAGAGTAAGTGAGCTATCTTCAGCTTTTGAGATTGCATACGACCCATATAGCTCATTAAAATATATGAGATCTTCTCATTCAGAAACAAGTTCATGGATATGATCGTATACAAATTGTGTCAACGATATTATATATTTCAATCTATCCATATTTTTCCAAGAAAAATAAATGCAATATGCTCAATATACAATTCATTAGCCATATTACAAGGATTTAATTGGTCCGAGATTAGTCCGAAAAAAAGATAGCAATCATTGCTATCTCGCACCATATACTCTATATGGTAGCACCATATACTCTATATGGTATGCTGTATATCATACCTCACGAGATTATCACATTACATATGTCGACCCTTTCCTTCGACAAGCTCAGGACAAGCTCTAATCTCAGGATGACATATGTAGTTCGCAATGACATTCGGGATGATGATTATTTTTGATATGTTATATGGTAGTGAGACAAGGCAAGCCATTGTCCCTACTGATTTATACTTTTTGCTTTCTACTTTTAGCTTTCGCGTAGCGATTATCTTCCTACCAATCTCCCCAACTCTACCCTCTCTATCCTATCCAACTGTGAGAGGAAATGCTCATCATGGCTGACCATTAGGAGGGCTCATTCGTATGCATTGAGTGCTGTAGCGATCACTGGGAGGTGACGGAAGTTTATATGGTTGGTTGGTTCGTCTAGGATGAGGAGATGCGGTTTTTGGAGGACAAATCTTGCGTAGCATAGGAGTCCTTTTTGTCATTCGGAGAGGGTGTAGATTGGTTGCTTGAGCAATTCGCCTGTGAGGAGCATCCTCGCTGCTGCCTTGTAGACCATCTGGTCGGTCGCTTCATTGGTCACCTCGTGGAGTGCATCTCGCACCACCATATTCATATCCAGTGCATTGAAATCCTGACTATAGTATCCTACTCTCATATCTTCAGCTAGTACCGCTCCAGAGTCGCTATCGTCATTGACAAGTCTTTTGAGGAGTGTGGTCTTCCCGATACCATTTG
>CALHCH010000051.1 GCA_937930555.1 Candidatus Absconditabacterales bacterium
CCTGATGGTACTCAAGGAGTGACAGCAGTTGTTTGGTGAGGAATATCTCCCACTTATCGCCCTCCTGTATCACGACGTAGGCAAACCAAAACAGTACGAAAAAATGTGAGAAGCCATAGCGGCCAATCCAGAAAAACCAGACAGATCCACATATGAGTACCATACAGAATCCTGAGCAAAACTCGCTCAGCAAGACCTACAAAAATTGTGCTTCTCCAAAAAAGAAATAGAAGAAGTAATGCGATATATTCGCCGACACCATAGACCAGGCGAGATACTAGACGGCAAGGCGGACAAACGACCTGTCAGGATCAGAAAACTTATGTCAGATGGTGGGTATACCAAAACTAAAAATCTCCTAAAAATCGTGATAGCCGACAGACTCGGTCAGCACAACCCTCTCCAGTCACCCCAGCTAGATCAGATACACCAGCTCGATACACTCCTAGATAAATTATATGAAAATGAGTGAAGATTTACCCTCGCACAGATGGATATATCAGGCAACGATCTCATCACAGAGCTAGACATCACCCCAGGACTAGAGCTTGGTGAGCGTCTCGACAGAGCCTTTGATCGAGTAATCTGAGACGTATCTGAAAGGAATGAAAAAGAGAAAATTTTAGGATTTTTGAAGAATTTGTAATTTTATCCCTACCATATAAAATGAAGGTACTCATCACTGGTTGAAATCAATGAATATGACTTTCTTGTACACAAAAATTTGTACAGCACTGACATGAAGTAGTCGTATTGGCTAGACAAGCACATCAATGAATGATACATGAAAATGTGAGAAATATAGACTTTGACTTGCTGTGATATGCAGACTTGGATCTAAAAAGTCTCAACATAGATGATTGCGATATACTGATAAACAATGCATGAATGATGCATGGAGTGTGATATGATGCATATACAGATGATATGAGAGATAATATTATGAAGCTCAATGTTGAAGTTCCAGTATACCTCATTAGTCAGCTAGCATATACATTGCAAAGCGTGGTAAGTATATGATCTATCGCATGACATATATGACACAAGGACATCCGATATGGCATATCCAAAGCCGCAATACACAATCTCACCAAAAGCTTTGCAAAACAATTAGGTCCAAATTGAGTAAAAGTAAATTGTGTAGCTCCAGGTCCAGTAAACACAGATATGCTTGCTACCATACCAGAATCAAGAAAAGAATGACTAAAAAAAGCTGCTATAACAAATCGTTTTGCAGAACCAAAAGAAGTCGCAGATACCATATATCGACTGGCATGTGAAGCACCTGACTATATAAATGGCATATGTGTAGATATCAAAAACTGAATGCATTTTAGAGCATAAATGCCCACTCCCCTCTAACCACTATGATACACCACATCCTCACCTCTATCCCAGAGTCCAGAACCAAACAAGCACTCCTCACCAAGCAAGGCATAGATCATATCTATCTCTGACAGTGACTGATTTTTGTGCCACCTGAGTCGGCGACTGAGTGATACAATACATATCTCACTCAGCAATGACTAGATCCGTCTCAATATCCACTCTCTACCATACAGTCGCAGTGAGATGCGGGTAAGGTATACAACTCTCCTAGTCTAGAGAGGGTGCGACAGCAGATCCAGCAGGATCAGTACAGTCAGGGATATCGTCAGGCGCAGAGTTTTTGATCGATGATACAGTCAGTATCAGATCAGACGTTTGCTGATCTGTATCAGGTGGATCCACATATGGTCGCTACTATGCAGATGGACAACCTCATGCAAGCGCTACGCAGCATCCTCAAGATCGTCCACAAGATCAAATATAAGAGGGTCACACATATCATCTTGCCTGATAGCTACGTGTATAGCGGGCATACCGATTTTGTGTCTTCTTTTGTAGATATTGGATTGGGGCTAGAGATCGTGCGTATACCAGCGGTGACTCAGGACGGATATCAGGATATGGATGCGCTGGCTGATATATGCAAACACATCAAAAATACCGATGGTCTCGCTCTGCTCATCGATCAAGAACACAACAATAATGCGTCTGGCTATGACAGAGACGACTCACACAATCAAGTGCTGAGTCAGATGCTCCAAGCATATAGCGACACGGTGATATATGTCGGTGATCACGCCTACAAGGGACTCAAGGAGCGTCTGCACGAGCCGTATCCACTGATGCAGCAGCTGATCGCTGATAAGGTGCTGGCATTTCACTACACCTCGTTTTCCAAGATTGGGAATTATAGAGGGACGCCGAGTTTCAAAAATATCCTGACTGGTATAGCTGGATCTGGTGTATCGGTAGATGATCTCAGCACTGGACGAGAGCAGATACGCAGATCAGAAGGTATCGGTGCTACTGCAGATGGAGCGATACTGATGAGTCAGCTCATACACGATGAGGGATTTGTACTGGAAGTGGAGGTCCTACGCCTGTATCTCTGCTATACCAGAGACACACTCAGAGCGTGACTCGCAGGTACAGAGTTAGAGGACATATTTGGTGAGCAGACACACGGGATATTTCGCTGTCTCCCAGACCATACCATCGCAGCACTCAATTCCTGAGATGAGCAAGTCATCACCGTCTGACCTAGGATAAATATATGGCCACTTGGAGATCC
>CALHCH010000052.1 GCA_937930555.1 Candidatus Absconditabacterales bacterium
TTCAAAATCTGAAGCCCGATGTGAGATGGACACGTATTTTTGACATCAGATAGTGGATTGCCGATGTACGCTGATGAGTTTTTCTTGGAGTAGTTGTATTGCGTTATTTGCATCTCATTGATATCTATCATTAAGAGATCAATGAGATAAATGATTTGAGTGAAATGAATTTAGAATTTTTGATTTGTATTATCTCAGTGATTCAGTTATCACTTAAAATTTTAGCATGTTTTGATGCAGTCTGTCTTGTGATTTTGGTCTTCATTCATAGTTCTCCGATTGAGAGGTATGGTGTACTCACTAGTGATTTTGTGATCTGATATCCATTGAGTCAGATATTATTGATATCCTCTATTGTTTTTTCCATCAGTTTTTGAATTCCTAGTATCTTTGATTGAGTGATCTTTGATTGCTTGATGATTCATGTGAGTATATAATTTACAAATTTAGTTGTATCTCATTCTATTCTCGTTTTTTGAAATAATTGATAATATGTGTTCTTGGATTGCATGATGTATTCGCTGAGATACAGGATCGGATAGTCCAATTTTTGTGATTGAAGTAACTGCAATATCATAAGTATTCTTCAAGTCCTTCAATTACCATCCAGAAAGGGATGTATTGTTTCAAATTGATAATGACATTCAGCAATCTTGACGAGCGGGTCAGTAGAATTATCTTGATGAAAATAATGTTCAATGTTTTTTAGAAGATTTAGGATGAGATCTTCTCATTCTGGTGGAGTGTGAAGCACTTCTCAGGTAGATGTTGCGATGACAGTGCCAGGTATTTTTCTTATTCACTTTTTATTCTCTTCTAGTATTCATTGTATCTCTACGAGGGTATTTGTTGATATACCTCACTCCTTTTTTTGTTTGTCCAATCAATGTATGAGTGCGTCACGATAGTGCAATACCTCTTTTTCTGGTCCAATAAGCTGCTCTTTTCACAACGCATCTGCCTGCAATACTGATTGAGTTGTTGTATGTATGTTTTCAATCTCACTACTAGATACGGCTTCTTTGGTCAACAATGGTGCTATCAAGATATCTTTATTTGGCAAGATACTACTTAGACCGCTCAACTTACCCAACTCATTATTTGCTTGAGCCAATAGCAATACCGTCTCAGTATCTCAACTGGTATGTGAAAATGGAAGGAGAGGCATAGTATTATATGGCTGTATTGCGTCAAACATTATGTTGTTGTATATAGTAAATTAATTATGCACTTAGATCAAAAGTGCTACTAGTATACATTTTTTTTCATATATTGCAAATCTATGTTAAAAAAACACAAAAAAAGTAACATAGGTCACGACCAATGTTACTTCATCTTACATAGCTCTACTCTTTGGTCCACCTATCCCAATATTTTTTCCAACAAAGCTGACTTACTCTCATAGATATGTCATGACTCAGCTAGCTGATGGTATACGGTCCCGTGTTGCATCACGCTGAGATTTTGTTCTCTGAGTCAGGTGATATAGATCTCTTTTCATTCTTTGAGTCGCTTGATGATGAGATGCTCGAGCTCTTCTTGGGCATCCAGATCCATCACCGATGTATACCCAAATCCTAGTACTATCGTAGTAGCTTGCTCTATTTTTTTCATAGCTTCTATGTGGGACTCACTCGTGAGGTAATTGAGCTCTCCCTCGAGCTTGATCACGAGCAGGTCTCATTCTTTTTGAAATTCTTTATATGCTCATAGAGAGAGTTTGCGGACGTGATGTCAGTCACGAAATACATTGACGATGAGGTCTGAGTCCATAGCTCTCCTCACCACCATCAGCAAGGCGATCACTGTACCGATCAGGATACCTAGGATAGGATCTCGCAGATAGGAGATAAATCATACCAGGAGGACGACTCAGATAGAGGTTTTTTCGAGTTTTCGCAATTTGTGATAAAACGAGATATTGATCATCCCGAGGGCGATATCTACCAATATCCCAGCAACAACCGCAAATGGGAGAAATTGCAAGGCATTGGAAAAGAAAAATGCAGAAAAGATGCCCGTAAATAAACCGATCAGCAATCAGGAGAGTTTGGAGGTGGCACCGTTGGAGATATTGACTGCTGTCCTAGGGACGAGCGCACTCACAGGGATGCCTCACACTAGACCTGTGATGATATTGGTGAGTCATAGACCATAGACTTCACGCTGTGGATTGTAGCTGATACGCGTTTCTTTCATAGCGATTTTGGCTGATATGAGGGTTTCTAGGAGCGCTATGACTCATACTCATACACCTGCTATGATCATCGTTTTGAGTGTATCTATGTCGCGTAGGGCGCTGAGGTAGCTGCTTCGATCCACTCACACAAACAATGAAAAACTCACATCAGTATACTGATCCATCAGCAGATCTAGCTGTATCCCTGATGACTGAGCTACATACTTGCCGATCAGGACTCATAGGAGTGTGACCACGATCGCTCCAGGCACCTGTGGTAGATATCTTCTACATCACTGCAATATAGCCAATGTCAGTCCAAATATCCCCACTGCCATGAAGTTTGTTTCTCACAAGTTTTGTACCACTTGGGTGAGCGAGTAATCTAGATCGAGCCCGAGTAGAGCAGGTATCTGCTCCATACCAATAATCAAACCAATTCACAAAAGAAATCACTGCAACGATGCGCCAGGTATCAACGAGAGATATTTGGTCAGCTTCAATGCCCCAAAAATAAGTATAAATACTCAGGAAATGATCGCTAGGAGTGGGAGATACATCACTCCATATGCTATGGTGATCGGGAGGAGTATACCAGCCAATGACCCCGCAGGACCAAATGCATTGTGACGAGAACTACAAAATATAGCCGCGAGTACTCAGGACCAAGCTCAAGAAAGGAGTCACATCATCGGAGTCGCTCCTCACACGATAGCGAGTGAGATGGCGATAGGTACACTGATGAGCGCTACGGTGATACCAGATATGATATTTGCTTTGATATTTTCTTTTTGGACAAAGGTATTGGT
>CALHCH010000053.1 GCA_937930555.1 Candidatus Absconditabacterales bacterium
GAAGAATCCAAAAATCTCAGCACCACACTCTCACCTCTAAGTCCTGGCATCACACTCACCCTCACGTCGATCTTGCTCGATCCACCGCTACTATCTGGAGACACAAAACTAAACCTCCCGTCTTGCATCGTCTCATCGATATTCATTTTGGTACCTGAGATAAACTTAATCTTCATCAGGTATTTTTTCCATTCTGCGTGAGTAAATATGGATATGGTCTGCAAGAGTCCATCCTTCCTCACCCTCATCACGACACCGCTCTCTTCGGATTGGAAGTGTACATCAGATGCGCCTCACTGATACGAGAGTCTCAACAATTGCTCTACAAATTGCTGCTCCGTAAAATCAGAATGATCAGCTATTGTTTTTTTGATCAGATCCAATGCTTCTTGTCACGTTGCGTCTAGTCTGTCTTTTTTGTCCTTGGCTATAGCCTTGTCTCTATGATGAAGCTGGTCATACCGCTGCATCGCATACTGATACGACTCACTATCCGTAAAAAACGTCGTAATCTCATACCCACTCGCAGCCAATCTATCCTCTAGCTGATGATACAAGGTAGGAAACGTATTGGTCGTGAGCACAAACAAAGTGTCATCTTGCTGATCAAACACAAGTGTCTGGGATGTCTGAGCGGTGTTTTGTGTCACCAACGAAAGTGCCTCAAGATTGGGCTTGAGCTGTTGTATGTCTTGTAGTCCATATATCTTTGCTTCCTCAGTCATACTATATACACAATTAAACAAAAATATTTGCTAGTGTAAGTATAGCTAGGGAGATAGAGTTTGTCAAAAAATTAGTCGCTCAGCACTTGATATAATTCTCCGTTTTTTGCCTTTGATGTGCCTGATACATCTACAGCATGATTTCTTTCTTCTTTAGTCATTTTTTCTTTTTTACCATTTCGAGCAAGGTAGGGAATTTTTTGCAACCAATATTTATTCTGTAAGTCGTCAAACTCATCTTCTTTTTGTGGAAAAGCAATGTAAGATTTAGAAGAAATATGTCAATTTTTTAGAGCATTTTTATAATTACTAGACACAAAAAAATGATTATCTAAAACCTTCCCTTTTGGATTACGAATTATATTTGGTACTGAAAGAGGAACTCAAACTCTAGTGTGTAATCTAGTTTTCTCCAAAAATGATTTTTCACGAATTGTGGTCGCATCCTTCTTGTACAAGAATCTATAAATCTTAGGATTCGATGTATTCATTTCAATTTTGAGTTGATCCAAAGCAATCTTATCGGCTATATGACGATTTTTATCCGTAATTGCCCTAAATTGCAGTAGGTTAATTTTTTCACCATTAGATAAAGGATACATACTGTCAGTTAATCGTTGTGTATACATATCTTGTTTTTTTTCAAAATTCTCCAATCAATCGATTTTTTTCTTTTTATTTCGTAGCAAGGCAGTCTGACTCTTGAGTGATGCATCAAAAAATTCCATATACTGCGATATGGTAAATAGAGATCTATCTCTTGCAAATGTTTCCACAATTTTTTGCTTGGTCAAAAAATGATGAGCAGCAAGTCATACATCATTATTATTTATCAATGGCATCATAGCCACCTCAGCACCAATATGCTCTCAGTCAAAAGTCTTACTAAGCGTTTTTGATGTTACTTTAGCATCCAAATAATCTGAGTTAGATCAAGTATGGGTCACTCTATTATTTTTCTTCTTTGCTCTCAGTAATCCTGAATCATCAATGTCATTTATAAAAGAATCTTTTTCTTTATCTGTCATTGACAGCTCTCACTTGGAGCTAAAATTAGCATCCACCAATCAATATTGATGATATTTACAATAATCTACAAATGAATCATATATCAGACTTGTAAGATCTTTTATTAGCTGTCATTCAGTATCTTTAGAAGGTCTTGGATAATATTTAATGTGAGCTCACACATAGTCCAACATACTCAGCGCGTCAGCTGATCTCATCAGCTTCAACAATTGAGAGATATAATCTTTTTTTCTAGAGTATAACGAAAACTCAATACCATATTTTTCTTGCAAATCAGAATCCAATAATCTTGTTTCCAAAAAAGGCACATATCAATCAAAAAAACTCCCTATCTCTTCCTGATCAACCATATTATCCAAATACATTGATCAGACAAAAAGATCGGAAAATATTCACCTACGATTCCTAAGATCATTTCTATGTGATTTTACTATTGATGATTCATTGGGCGTGGGAATGTGTGTACCAAACAAGTATTGAATCATTTCTATAATCAAGCTCTCATCTATATCCTCAAAAGTAAGATGTTGTATCATACTCTTATAATCATTTCTAGGAAATACTTTGTATAGCTTCAAGTATCCATTATCTTTTTGGTATACACTATATAGTCTCATAAAAGTGGTATATACATATCTCTTTCATTGTTTATTGAGTGTGATATATGGTCAATTTTTATCTATTCACTCATCAAACATTTTCATTCTTTGCGGTCACATCATATTATAAAAGGACAACATTGCATCCCTTCTCTTTATCACATATAGCCTACTAGATGCTTTATCATTGGTTGCGTAGTCTACATCAAGATTTATTTTTCATACAAGATCAGATTCACGAAATCTTATATGTTTGTGTTTTTTTTGCTGCTCTATATCTAATTGATGTCACGCATTCAACATGCTATCTATAGCAGACTTGATGGTCACAAATGATTTTTCTAAAGCATGTGCCTCATCTGAATATCATATACGCAATTC
The DNA here is from genome assembly GCA_937930555.1 of Candidatus Absconditabacterales bacterium. GTDB lineage: Bacteria > Patescibacteriota > Gracilibacteria > Absconditabacterales > Absconditicoccaceae > JAHDCT01. The sequence goes on from CALHCH010000053.1 coordinate 2,735, forward strand.
ATTGATTTCCCAGGGTATCTTTTTCTTATTTATATATAAATAATTTAAGTTTTTTGCATCTACAATAGTCTGACATTTTTCTCGATCAAGATAGAGAGTGTTATCTTTTGTGTAGTTTACAAATGGTACATGAAAATGATTTCCCTCACGGAGATAGCGACCCAATATCCAGTCATTTATGTCTCTGCAAAACTGATACAACACTTCAGCATTCTTTTCATCAGATCATATTTTTGGGAGTTGTGCAAAAATCAAAGTGAGCTCGTTCTCCATCACTTCTTTTCGATCTATAGATTTTTTTTGTTTTACAAGTTCATTTTTTTCCATCTATATAGTATACCCAAAAACCTTAGATCTTGCAAAAAATCTCATAAAAAAATCTCTACCACCTCAGCAGTAAAGACTTTCTACACCTCATCACTATCTCACTACTGACACTAATTTACATTGTATATCCCCAACTGCACTCACTCACTGATACCCAGAGACCTTGCGGTATTTGCATTTACTTCCAACACATACTTAGCCTGGGTGCCTTCTGGTGGCCCAAACAATTGGCAATTATCGTTTTTGCTATCTTCTTCACTACATGGTGGAGCGTACTCTTTCATATACAGCACCTCTCCGTCTTCTGCCAACCAAAGCATATCTAGAGGTATCAATGTATTTTTCATCCAAAACTTGTTTCGTCCTGGAGTCTGGAATACAAACAACATACCCTCATCCTCTGCCATCTCCTCTACTCACATCAGTCATTGAGTGAGTTCTTTGGGTGTATCTGCAAGCTCTACTGTGAAACACTTGGCATCATTGCATACTTGTGGAGCTGCTCAGCTAGGTCTAGCCTTGCCGCAACCAGACAGTAGGAGTAGCGTCACTCATCATACGAGTATCCTCAATAAATTATTTTGCATAAGTAGGTACTATCAAAAAATAAACATACTAGACTGTAGACAAATACATCAAGCAATCAACTATTTATTAAGAAAAAATTTCTCTTTCTTCTTTTGCCATCGCTCGTCTTGTCTCGGCAATTTTTGTATATCTGTGGATTGGGATAACAATGGTGGTATTGCTTCTTCCATATACAGATCTCATTGACTGGCTTTGCACAACACAATATACGGCACTGCATCCTGCTGTAGTCTATATGACAGCAACTCTCACACAGCACGTGCATCTTCGCATTGGATGACGCGATCCATATTGTATCAGATTTTTTTGCATTCGTCGATCAGATACTGTGTCTGAGTACCTATGGTATAGATATACTCTGCGGACTGTGTGATGAGGAGCGCAAGTTTTCTGTGCTCTGATTCTGCAAAATCACCCAACTCATTCATATCGCCGATACAGTATATCAGCTTGTGATCAGCAAACAAGGTATTGCGGAGATTGATAGTCTGAAGTATAGCGAGCTTCATACTTTGGGGCGCTGCATTGTAGGTGCTATCCACGATGATACTCTGCGATAGTCATCTATACAGACTATACCTACCAGCCTGCAACCCAAAAATATATGACTCAGGCAGGATATACTCCACCTCAAATCTCATCGCTACTATCATCGCAATCTCGACTCACAAGCTGACATATCCAGCAAACACCTCTCAGATGAGATTGGTAGAAATACGGCCAATCTCCTCATGTCACTGATCCAATACAAAACTCGATACTGCTATATACTGCTCATCAGCTTTGACCGTATACTCATCAAAACTAATATCAGCATCGCCTGTATGATGCAGTGCATAGGTCAGTATATCCACCTCTATCTCCTCCAATACTGCATCAATATACGATGCTCAAGTCGGGACGCATACGATATCGCGAGCCTCTAGGAGGAGTTTTGATTTTTCGGTCCAAATATCATCTGGTGACTCAAACGCCTCGCTATGCACCTTGTCCAATCCAGTAAATATTGCAATATGAGGCTGAGCTATATCTAGCAATATATCCATATCACCTGGCTGGTCTATCCCATACTCAAGCACGACCACCTCATACGATCTAGATCAACGTGGAGAAAGCGCAGTAGTAAGTCATTGAAATATAGCGGAGATCGTGCCCAGTATAGTAGGACTATATGCTTGTATCTCCAGGATAGAGAGCGCGAGACCGATCTCGGAGTTGAAATTTTTGGGTGAGGTGCTGATACGTAGATCAGGCAATGAAGTGCCCAATATCTCAGAAATAATCATCCTAGACGTGGTTTTGCCGATACTACCTGTAATCCCTATAATATAAGGTCTCTTGCGGGATATATATGTCCTCGCACATCGACGGATCCACCTACCAAATATATTTTTTAACATAAATCAATCAGACTGTTCGAGAAATAAAGGAATTTTTGCGTTCTTCAAAACTTTTTGTTATAGTGATATCTAATCAAGAGGAATCAAAAGTAGATACATCGAAGAAGAATATACACGTTGATAGAAAATTTTATTTACATTGTGTTATGAAGTTTTTTTTGTGAAGTATGATGACGGTAGCTTGTATGGGACTTAGTATCAATACTCAAGCTCGACAATTGCCTCTAGAGCAGATATCGGATCCTGGCTGCAAAGCACTCCACCGATCTGACCACAACTCAGACTGCAAATTACCATTTAGCTTACCTGATCAAACTGTATTTAGCTTAGCAGGAAATTCAACGGAAAAGTTGCTGTTTTCTGTCCTATATAAGTGATCGTATCACAATGGTCACAAGACGACCTGATGACATCCTGGTCTGGATATAGTCTCAGCCAAGGGAACGCCGTTGGTGTCTATCGCAGATGGCGAAGTCATCAAGGCACAGACCATCAATGGCTACGGCAAGACCGTGGTAGTCAAGCACACTACCGCAAGAGAAACGATATATGCAAATTATGCACATATGGACACTATCTGAGTAGAAGTAGGTCAGCTAGTCAAAGAATGACAAAAATTATGAGAAATCGGAAATACTGGTTTTACGATGTGAGCACTTGGCAATCATGTTGATTTTCAGATCACCAAAGATATCAGTCCTAGTCATCCATATGGACACACAGCTTGCTCTGCAGGATATCGAGACGCCACTCAGACATGAGTATGCAATCACACACTAGATATGTACACCTATGATCCATATGAGTTTTTGCTAGACAAGCTAGAGACTCAAGAACAGCTCATAGATATGACATCACAAACATTGCTGGATTCTATAGACGTAGACGCATCTTCATCACCAGACGAGCTGGAGATATCGTTTGCTGCACTTAGAGATGAGATGGGTGCACTTGTAGATACTGCCTCTAGCTATGTCCAAGGCAAGGTACAACAAGACTCAAAATCAGCTCTAGAAAGCTTTTATGAAGTAGAAGCACTTGCAGATACACTGTCAGATCAAGCATCTACACAAGGTGATACCAAAGAAAAAGAATTGGGCATATATGCCAATGTATCAAGTACGATGACTCAAGTAGATCAATTCAACAAACTACTTATTGAAGTGTTTGATGGAGAGACGCTAGTCCAATGAGCTCTGCAAGAATCAATCTGGATAGACTACAGACCAGCACTGCTCCAGTTCTATACTGATGAGATACATACCGTCATCTGAGGAAAAAAACAACTCTTGTTTAAGGGTATAGCTCCTGGCAAAACACAGATCAATATCATGATGTGAGATACTAAGATTAAATCAATCCCTATTGTGATACAGTAATTAGTGAAATTAGACGAGTTGGATAAATTGGATTCCTAAAATCGAAACATCCCAACCGTTGCATTCCGCATTATCTGATAGATCACGAAGGGTCGTCGGCCGCCTATTCGAGGCGCGGACCGACTAGGCGTTTTTTTGTTACTTTTTTGTGGCTATGCCAAAAAAGTAAATAGAAGCATACCATATATGATAGTAAAATGGATCATCTCGAAACTATGCTGACCATATACTGTATATGGTAGCCCCGCTTATAATTTCACGAGATTGCCACGTCGGATACATCGACCCTTCGACTCACTGCGTTCGCTCAGGATGACGTATTCTTCTCGCAATGACGTGTTGGTTGTGCACGGTTTGATATAGTCTCTTACTACCCTATCAACGACTGAAATACCACTCGCAGTACCCCACTCACTACACTACACAAACACATACCTCGT
>CALHCH010000054.1 GCA_937930555.1 Candidatus Absconditabacterales bacterium
CATATAACAATATAGGTACATCTGACAGCATTACTTTGGATGATTATATGACAAGTAGATGACTTATAACATAATCTTGGACAAAAAAGTGCAAAAATTCTTGGACAAACAGACTGACAAGTTTGTGACGAGATTTTTTGAAAAAGCGACTATTCTGTCTCAGGACCCACGTACACCTTTTTTGGATATCAAGAGATTGGAATGACTAGATGCTAGTTTTAGACTTAGGATCGGCAAATACAGATTTCTCTACAGGATAGATCATGATCAGATTGTGATCTATTTTTTTGATGCAGATGGAAGGGGTGATGTGTACAAATAATTAAAAAAATTGAAGCTAAAAAATTGATATGTCGTCTCGAGCGTAGAGAGGTCTGCTCACCACGTCCTAGATGTTTCTTGCGATTTTCTTGTATTTTTGAATTAAATTCGTATACTTATTTCTATAAGTTGTTATATTTTACTCATACATAACATCCTTTGGAAATGAAATGGCTAGAATTTAGAGAATTATTTCAAAATGAAAAGTACATAAGTACAGATTGGATATATGCCAGTGTGCCAGGTTTTGACAAGAGAAGATTGTACGAACGAAAAAAGAAATGATATCTAATACCACTAAAAAGAAAACGATATATATTTGGTGATGTACAGCCAGAGTATACATTGTTGTTGCATATCAGTAGTATGATATACAAACCTTCCTATATATCACTGTTTACCGCATTGGCTCGATATCACCTCATCCCCGAGACGGTCATCACTATACAATCTATATCGAGTCGCAAGACTGCTATATATCACAATACATATGGTGCTTGGTCGTATGTGTCTTGTCAGCCTCACTATCTCTGGTGATATGATCTGATGCATACTGACAACGGAGTTGTGCTGATGGCAGATGTACCCAAAACCATACTTGATATACTGACCTACTATCCAGAATATGACGATGTAGATGATTTTGAGGCATTGAGATTGGATCAGGATCTCCTGAGTGATATGCTAGATACCCATCAGCTCATACAGTATGCTCACCAAAGCTCAAAAACAGTGCAATCTCGCGTTGATAGATTTGTCAAACGAACTACATAAGATTGCATATATTTAGATTATTACCCCGTCCGCTTGCGGCGGGGCAATCAGAGAAATCCTACTTCTTCGTGAGAATCAAGCAATTCGTAGATAATCTGAACGAAAGCAAAAACTGGTCGACGAGGAACGAGGAGAAAAATCGGACGAATACTCCGTCTGTTTACAGCGGAGTGAGTTCGATTTTAAGCCTTTTGCTTTTATTTACTATAATTTACTATAATTAACTTACTATATGTTGTGATTTGACCAAATAATAGCAGAATATCCTCTGGTACTCCAGTCTCGTGCTACACATATCTACAAAGAATACCTTCAATATCATATATTGGAATGAATGTTTGATGGGCCATATGCTCACAAATTATGTTTTATATGAGGGACTGCATTGAGGTTGTGCTACGATAGTCATAGATTCTCTGAAGACCTTGATTTTGACAATACGGATTTGACCTATTCAGAATTTGATGAGCTCATGCAGCATACATCTGCATATTTGTCTCTCAAGTGATTTGAAATACAGACAAAAATCGTGAGAAAATGAGCCTATCACTATCATATCAAATTTCCTGATTTGTTGTATGGGGCGGGTATATCACCTATGAAAACAAGCAAAATATTGATACAAATAGATACACATGATCAATGAATAGAATATGCCACCACTGCCCAAAAATTATCTAGATTTGAAACCTCAACAATGCTTCAAGTGGCTCCATTGCAAACATTATTGGCTCAAAAATTGTATACCGTTTTTGAGAGAAAAAGAATGAAGGGGAGAGATTTTTTTGATATAGTTTTTTTGCTCAAACATACTCAGACGCCGCATCGATGATATCTATCGCAGACCTTGGATATCCATGATCCAGTCACGCTCAAACAACGACTACTAGACAAGTGCGATTGACTGGATTTTAACAAACTTCAGGCAGATGTGCAGCCATTCTTATTTCAACCCACCAATCAATCTGTAGCTCGTTTTGTGGAGTATATCCAGCAGATAGAGTTTGGGGATTGAGCATAGAATGAGATTGTTCGATTTTGGAGTATGTCGTATGCAAATTTGGACTAGATAAGTAATACTTACATTCTGAGATGATCCAAATTTCAAACTTGTTTTGGCTGTGAGAGCTCGACGACTTGCTTTGCAGCTTGATGATTCTGAGATATTGAGTCAGACCACTTTTGAGATAGAGGCATTGAGAGGTATAGAGAGTATCCAAGCAGATGAGATAGAGGAATTATTTCAGCAGCAATTTAGAAGACATTTCAACTATTGGGATCAGTATTTTGCTCCAGAGGAGACTGATGAAGAATTGGATGAGGTATAATATAGGCTTTTGTGATCTTTGTTACTTTTACAGCATCAGTCTAATCTCAGCTACTATACGCTCACAATTGCGATCATCAAAAAATGCAAAAAACTCATCTACTCTCGTGCGGTATGTCTGATCTAGGAGAGCATCGTGACGGAGCGAGTGTTGTAGATGGTGTGCGAGCTCATCCAGCGTACTCGCCACAGGACCAAATCCATCTCTCCCTATATCAAAATATCACGCCTGATAATGCTGATCAAAAAATCTGTGTGCATCATACTGATAATATATGCACGGTGTGTACATATACCCTATATCAAACAATATGCTAGAATAATCAGTGATGCAGATACTGCAAGAGGTCAAAGCTTGTTGGATATCTAGGGTGTGTGGATCGGCTATGATGATACGAGGATGATCACTGCTGATCTGATGGAGGTGTCTGGTGAGCTCATAGTGAGGGTAATATATGAGCGTGTAGTCGTGCTCCTCTAGGAGTCTCTGGATCTGTTCACTATCCAATACTCATTGTATGCCCTGTATATACTCGCTGTGAGATATGTCTGCAACTCCAGACAGATAGCTTCTCCAGGTCGGCCACCATACTATCTGTCTAGGGTGCTGAGCTTGTTGTGCTTGTTGTGACTGTGGCTCTTGTGTCTGTGATATCACACGATGAGGATGGAGTGCGTCATATCTGGCTAGTCCTGTGAGAGCGATCTGGGACTCGTCATATCCATAGCGCAGACGTATATCATCATACTCAGCCTGTGCACTCGTGAGCACTAGATCAAATCCACACACATCACGATGCAACAACTCAGATAGATCATTGTATATGACCCCATGTTGCAAAAATACGTAGTGTTTTTTTCACCAACTAGATGCAAAAATCTTGTTGTACAGCGGATAGTGTAGCGGCTCGACAAAACCAAAATGAGTCGAGAGGATCACCCTCGCTTCCAAAAACTTTTTTTTGTGTTCTATACTTCCATATGCTATGATGTTTCATAGATGCTTGATTTTGTGGAGATCGGGACTATCTGGCTGGATGACATAGTAGGCTGGTATCTCGGGGTGATGCGTCCTGAGATACACAAACATATGATATCCGTTGTCTCTGGATGCGTGTGGTCTCTCTCAGATGAGTCGGATATCTGTAGCTGAGTCTCAGCGGTAGCGACGTCGTGCCTGGAGGACGATGAGTATAGGTATATTGATGAGATGTTTGATTCCATACTGAGATATTCTTTGCACCCAACCAAAAAATCCATATTTTTTTCGACTCAGTGCTACTAGCTTATTGATCATTGTATAGTAAAAGTGATAAGTCTGTGTTGTACAATAAAGTGTTAGTGTTCAAATACTGATGCGGTGGGGTAGTAGTCTTGTAGATATGAGCTGACGTATGCCTGACTGGCTGCGTCGATATTGTTGGTGCATAGGAGCTTGGGTCTCAGGAGACGCTGGAGCATGAGGAGTGTCTTGTAGACTCGAGGCGGTCTGACACTATACTCGTGATATAGCTGGGAGATGGGAGTGATCTGAGTGATGCCATCCATCCTGCCAGCGTGTAGTCGGAGTGAAGGTGGATGGATATCTACTGATGACCTCAATCTATGCGTCTGCATATCTTGTATGCTAGCTGTGATCTGTGGGATGCTATACACTGATTGTATGTAGCTTTTTAGTCCTGACTTGGCTTGATGATGAGCTCTCCATCTCCTGGATCTATATCCATATACAGACTCCAACAATCAAAACGTGTTTTTTTGGGAGATAGTGTAACTAGTGTCTTGAGGGCTCACGGGGCTAGTAGCTACAGGGCGATTTTGTATATCCAAAAACGTACGCATTGATGCTCCATCTCTCCCAAAAAAATCTTGCTTGTATACGGTACTACCACACATCACATCATCATTGCAATATACAAAATGCTCAGCAAGTCCAGGTATAGTGTGTACTACTGACTCTAGGACATTGCTATTGTAGGTGGGGAGGTGCTGGGCTGGGAGTAGCTGCGTATGATCTATGATGTGTATGGCGGGATGTGTGGTGTCTAGCCAGTCAGGGACTTGCTCATCTGTGATGATATAGATATGACGTATCCGCGGAGCATAGCGACTCATAGAGCGTAGCGAGTACTTCAGCTCATCATAATTGTTGAATCTCACGGCATCTGTGGCATCTATACATGCGTGTTCTGAATCTTGAGAGACGCTATGCACAGACTTTTTTTTGGCTCGCTGGACGTCTGATTGGTCGACTCGTAGATAGACGAGATCTACGTCATATGAGGGATTTTTGTGTTTGTATATATGATTGGTATATATCTCACGGATCTTGGTATATACCAAAAACACCGCACATATCACAATCACAGCAAGGTACTTGCAAGATCTCGTGAGACGATATAGATATGATGTGTGGTGAGTAGAGTGCATGTAGTGATACAATAGGCAAAAAGATACCTTACTGTGGTGATGAAGAAGAATCTATAGGTGTAGGATGTGATGAGAGTCTGATCCCACACCACAATCAATCCTGTACATACGTGTATATAGCTGTGCAAGCATAGATCAATACGATACTGATCCCATATCACCAGGCAGCTCAGATGATGCCGTATGTATGTATCAATACGTAGTTGATGATGATATTGAATACTCCTCCACATCATACGAGGAGGAGGTTGATTTTTTCGCGTCAGGTGCTATTGAGATATCTCACAGTAGGTCATAGTAGGAGTGTGAGTGCGAGACAGCAGGAGATGATTACCAGTGCTGTATATCCATCCACAAACTCAGCACCATACCATCATAGCACCATTTTTCATCCTATGAGCAACACCAGCAATATCACTCAGCTGATAAGATAATTGATACTATTGTATACCGCAAAATACTGTACGAGCGTGTTTTTTTGGTGTGCAAAAAATTGTTGTGCTATGGAGGGCATGTATATATTGTCCAATATACCTCTGGCTAGTGTCATCAGTGATGCGACCAGCAATACTACTTTGTATACTCACACAGCTCAGGTGTCCAGCATCGCACCGATCATTACGATATCACTATAGCTGATGACCAGACCAAGTATACCGGTGATGAGCATCGGACTGCTGATGCTGAGTATGTATGTACTGCTGATGAGTGGTCAGGTGATACGTATGTAGTTGTGTCTCCAGAGGATATAGATACTTGCGAGCATACCACATCCACCACTCAGGAGGTATGCCCATATAGGGATATAGTAGGTAGGCCATATCCAGTACGATGCGCTCACTATACCTAGTAGGATGAGTGGGACTATGATCTTGGAGATGAGCTCACTATGGTAGACTTTTTTGGTCGCAAGGAGATAAAACACGTGAAATGATTGTATCATCAATGGGAGCAAAAATATCGCCGCTATCTGGAGAGGAAACACCAGTCTGGGCTCATCAAATACTGATAGAGCTATGCTGCCGCTAGTGCTATATAAGAGTATCGACAGGATACATCAAGAGATACATATGATCTTGAGACTTGTCCTGTAGATCGCTTGCTCATCTTGCGAGTTTTTTGCTCTTGCTTCTCCCAACAATCTAGGGAGTGCCGCTCATATACCTACCAGTCATATATTGATCAATATTCAGATCACGGTATATACCAGTCCATATAGTCACATTGCTTCGGCTCCATACCATCTGGAGATGATCACTCAGGTGAGTAGTCCCAGCGGCAGACTCACTAGCTTCAATACAAAAGCCACCCCAGATCCACGGACGAGTTCTGAGATATCTTTGTTGGCAAGGATGAGTTTGCTGTATTTTTGGGTCCAGGCATACTTATCTACCCATCCAAACACACGAGCAAAGACAGTATGCAATATTTCTTGTCATCACATCGTGATCTAGAGTATTTTTGTTTTTTGGTATTACAATTGTTTTCTTGTTTTTTTATTTTTTCTTGTGGTATTTTATATACTGATTTGTACTATACGTTTTGATGAAACAACATACACAACAAACACCTTGGTTACTTATTATGTCGTTTGTGGCTTTATTGCTGCGATTTGCGCTTTTTGGGTATGTGCGAGATATACAGGTGTTTCAGATCTTGTTTTGGGTGGACCTTGTGTTGTGTGGCGGGTATATAGTCCTACAGCTACCTCTGATCAGATCATTGCGATCATCACACGTACACAGCCTAGCTCAGATAGATCTAGGTACCGCTATCACCACCTCATACCAACACACCCAAAAATTTTTTTCTAAAAACGTTTTGATAATCAGTCGCTATATTGTTCCATTGATGGGCGTATGGTTGTTGTGGATCGTGATTGGGATGGTATTGTCTCACACGATACCTCAGACATTGCGACTTGTATTGGTTGTATTGTGAGGTGGATTGTGGTATGGGCGATCTGATATCCGCAGACATGGACTACACTTGGGACAGCTACGTATCACGTGATATGAGATATCTTTGTGCGTATGAGTATTGGTATGAGCACTCCTTATACATAGGTATTTTTTCTTAGATTCACATTGGATGATCTTGGCGTCAGCATTGGGTGGATGGCTGGTATATCTCATATGATCCTATCTCTCCGGCCAGCATATCTCCCACCTCAAAACATACCTCAGCTTTTGGTTGATGAGTGGTGCAGTATTGGTAGCGTTTTTGCGACAGGGTGGATGATTGTTGGCGGATTGGCTAGATGATCGTGTGGTAGAGAGAGTCGTATATCAAGAAAAAATCATCTACGTACCAGAAGTGGTAGATGATTATACTGACCTCTGACCTGATCTTGCATCAGATAGTGTAGATACTGGTTTGCAGCCTCAAGCCCCTCAAGAGCCTCAGGAGCAGTTGGTGGATACGCGTACCCAGATAGACACCTTGGACGTACCCTCGTCATCTCCAGATGATATATTGGATACTATAGATGACTCGCAGTGATCTAGTATCGCCAGGAGAGTATTGGATCTGGTAGATGCATCAGCAGATCCAGATGGTTTTGATGCTAGAGATGTGATAGATGATAGTTTGGACAATACAGACAATCCTTGAATTGTCACACAGTGACAAGACACCAACAATGAAATGGAACTGATAGACGATCTGTAGATCATCCAGATATTACATACCATGGTTTTATGTCTGATGTGTAGATATCACTTTTATTTGCTACATATCCAACAAAAATATGTTATAAAAAGTAAATAAATGTAATTTATTGTAAGTCAATCAGTTTGTGTGTCACATCTCCAAAAACCGCTCGTACTCTATGGGTATTATAGTTATCAGAAATAGTACAAAAAGTCTTGCAAAATTATTTCTCTTAACTATACTTCATTTTATAGCTTTTATTTGCTTATATTTTGGTTATGAAAAAATTAGTTGCTTTGGCAAGTGTTCTTGCTCTTACTGCGAGTAGCGGTTTGGTTACAGTATCAGCTCAGTGTTTTGATGGGTACGGATACCAGATTTCATGTGGATCAGGAGGATCTGGATCTAGTGGATGAGGTACAAGATCTGCAGGATGATCATCAAGTCTCCAGAGAGATTTCTGTCCTGATGGAGATATGACTTTGAGTTACTATGATGGTCTATGTGACGCTGGTGTAGCTGCAGAAAATGACTCAGACTCAGACATGATGATGGATGACGACATGATGGACTCTACTACTACAACTACTACAACTACAAATGGTAACATCACTGTAGTAACTACAGCTACTGATGACACTGTAATGGTAGACGCTTCAGACGAAGAAACAATCATGAATATTAAAGACGAAATCTTGAATAACAATTCTGGTAACACAACTAGACCACTACCTACATTTGAACTACCTACAAGATTGGCTGATACAGGTGCTGCACTATAAGCAATATCCATATAGCTACGTATTAGGTATTTAATATACAAGAAAACTTCCTTTGGGAAGTTTTCTTTTTCTTCTATATATATTCAGATTATCACCCTGTTCGCTTGCGGCGGGGCAATCAAAGAAATCCTACTTCTTCATGAGAATCAAGCAATTCGTGGACAATCTGAACGAAAGCAAAAGCTGGTCGACGAGGAACGAGGAGAAAAATCGGACGAATACTCCGTCTGTTTACAGCGGAGTGAGTTCTATTTTAAGCCTTTTGCTTTTATTCAAAGCATCTGACTCATTGTATGTATCATCTGTGTTTTTGGAAAGCAAGACATAGGGATCTAGTCATCTAGGTGTACTAAAATCTTGTGTCAAAATAATGTATACATCATCTC
>CALHCH010000055.1 GCA_937930555.1 Candidatus Absconditabacterales bacterium
ACGATGACCTTTCCTACATCATTGTTGTGAGGAGCGTCTAGCGACTGGAGTGACTACTTTTTTGTCAAAGCAAAGTGAGACTCGATGCTACCATATATAGAAGACGGAGATCTGGTATTAATAAAAAAATACACCATGTGACGAGAGACAAACAAAAAAGTTTTGGTCGCTCACAACGGTGTGCTCAAGGTCAAAATCGTACAACACAACAATGGAAGTTACTTTTTGTTTTCTGCAAATGCAGAAAAGCTAGAAATCTTGAGGACTGATGATGTGAGCGTGATAGGATATGTGACGAAGGTGGTGAAGGATCTATAAAGATCTATCGTCATGGGCGAGTATAAACAACACGTCATTCAGAGCTGGATGAGCTCATACGAACGCAGTGAGTATAGAGCGATTGCAGCGTGGAATCTCGAGAAGCTATAAGCGGGACTAAAATATACAGTATATGGTCAGCATAATTTCGAGACAATCTACCTTGCTATCATATATGGTGTGCTTCTTTCTTTACTTTTTGGCATAGCCACAAAAAGTAACAAAAATGTCCTAGTCGGTCTGCGCCTCGAATAGGCGGCCGACGACCCTTCGTGAGCTACTAGATAATGCGGAACGCAACGGTTGGGCGTGCTTCGTTGTGAACTAGAATCTACACTAGATATTACAATACTTACTCATACGAACCAACAATTTTCTTCTCAAATTCAGCTTTAGAGAGTCATAGGACCTTGTTTGTATGCTCACTGATGTGTGCTGCAAGCTGAGGATCATCTCTGAGAGATTTGCCGTAGCTAGGTATCATTTTTTCTATTTTTTCTTTTCGATCTTGGCTCTCCATTTGTTCTGGGAAGCTTGTCTTGAGTAGCTCTAGTATGATAGATACAGAGGTGGATGCGCCAGGTGATGCTCATAGGAGTGCTGAGAGTGATCTATCATCACTCACTACTACTTCGGTTCAGAATTGCAATACTCATCATTTTTTTGGATCATTTTTGATGATTTGCACTCTCTTGCCTGCGTGTTCGCGATATCGATCTTCATCTTTTGCTTCTGGGAAATACTCTCTAAGTGAAGCCATACGATCATCTTTTTTTTGGAGTATCTGTCAGATGAGATATTTGGTGAGGGGTCGATTTTTTAGGCCTACTTGGATGAGTGGCCATATATTGTGGATATTGATCGCGCGAAACATATCAGACCAGTGACCAGCCTTGAGAAACTTAGTCGTAAAACCTGCATATGGTCCAAACAATAATGATCTACGACCATCTATCACACGAGTATCTAGATGCGGTACAGACATAGGTGGAGCACCTACTCCTGCCTTACCATATACTTTGCCATGATGCTGGTCGACTATATCAGGATTGTTGCAGATGAGTCGCTGACCATCTACTGGAAATCCTGCATAGTTTTTGCCTTGCGGGATACCTGATTTGGCCAGTAGAGGGATAGCCATACCGCCACTGCCCAAAAACACGTACGCAGCAGTTACTTTTCTTGTTTGTTTGCCTGCTCAAGAGAGATCTTTGACGGTGAGCTCTCGATGAGTATGATCTGCATGACGTTGTAGATCCACTATCTCTTGATGCTTGTGGATATGCACATCAGGATCATCATTGAGATAGTCAAACATATCTCTGGTGAGTTGACCAAAGTTTACATCTGTTCCGCGTTCGCTACGAGTGGCTGCTACGAGCTGATCTGGATCGCGTCATTTCATCATCAGAGGAAATCGTTTGTGCAGTAGTTCCTTGTCTTCGGTATATACCATCTCAGCAAATAGTGGATTTTTTGTCATTGCTTCATGACGTTTTTTGAGAAAATCTACATCTTCTGTGCCAAATACAAGCGACATATGTGGCACCCAATTGATAAAATCATTGCCATGAGGAAAGTACTTATGTTCTACCAAATATGACCAAAACTGCTTGGATTGTTCAAACATTTCTATGATCTTATCAGGTTTACTGACATCTACTTTACCATCTTTGATAGGAGTATAGTTGAGTTCACACAGTGCAGAGTGACCTGTGCCGGCATTGTTGAGAGCATCAGAGCTCTCATATCCTACAGCATCTCTACGCTCAAATATATGTATCTGCACATCGGGTACGAGATTTTTCAAAAATATGCCCAATGTGGCTGACATGATACCTCATCATACAAGGACCACGTCTACCTCAGCGTTATGCTCATGAAATAATTTCATTAGATTTGATTATGATGCAAAAGAGTGATATTGTATGTATCAATAATACATTGTACTTATAATGATCTAATTTTTCTCTATTCAAATTAATGGCGTAGATTATAAAAATAGTTATACTTGTATTGTTACGATTGCAAATATAAAGAGGCAATTTATTTTTTCATACTGTAAGATGGATTTTGATACACTGGCTCTCCAAGAGCACAAAAAACACAAAGGAAAACTTGCTGTGGTATCCAAAGTGCCGCTAAATAACAAGGACGACCTCTCTACATACTATACTCCTGGTGTGGCTGCACCATGTAGAGAAATCGCAAAAAATCCTGATACAGTATATGACTATACCCGAAAAGGTCAGACTGTAGCGATCATATCTGATGGATCCGCAGTCCTATGACTAGGCAATATCTGATGAGCTGCTGGACTCCCGGTGATGGAAGGCAAGGCAGTATTGATCAAATGATTTTCTGATATAGATGCTATACCTATTGTGTTGGATACACAAGATGTCCAAGAGATTATCTCGACCAGTGTACATATTTCGCCTACGTTTGGGTTATTGATGCTCGAGGATATCAAGGCTCCCGAGTGTTTTGAGATAGAGCGTAGACTCAATGAACTTTTGCCTATTCCTGTGTTTCATGATGATCAACATGGGACAGCTATTGTTGTGCTTGCTGCATTGATCAATGCCTGTAAGGCAACTAACAAAAAATTTGAAGAGCTAGATATAGTGATAGCTGGTGCTGGAGCCGCTGGGACAGCCATAGCTCATCTGCTAGCTCACCATGGAGCTACCCAGATCACTACACTAGACAGCAAGGGTGCGCTATGTGCTTCTAGAGACAATCTCAATACATACAAACAAGAGCTACTACCATATAACAAAAAAGACTGCTCGTGATCGTTGAGTGATGTCATCGCGTGAGCAGATGTATTTATCGGTGTATCCAAGCCTGACATACTTACCATAGCAGATGTGCAATCTATGGCTGAGGATCCTATTGTGTTTGCGCTGAGCAATCCTGATCCAGAGATCTCAGAGGCTGATGCTCTTGCTGGATGAGCAGCTATATATGCTGCTGGTAGATCGGATGTCCAAGTACAGATCAACAATATCTTGGTATTTCCATGATTGATCAGATGAGCATTGGAGGCAAGATTGCAAGATATCACTATGGATCACAAACAGTCCGTGGGTATAGCTATTGCTGAGATGGTGGATGCACCACATACTACATTGCTGCTTCCAGATCCATTTGATCCAAGTGTAGTGGAGAGCGTAGTAGCTGTGATGCAAGCATAATAAAGCCCTGTATGATATATAATTTGACTATACAAAAAAATGAGAGCGACGCTCTCATTTTTTTAGTTATTCTCCTGTTGTTTCATTTTTAAATGCGACGATATTTTTGGACTGGTGGTGTAGGTATCCTAAGATATATATACATGATATCATCGTGATCACCGCCATCCAAAACAGCTGATCTATACCAATAATAGTAATGTGATAGTACATAGCTCAGATCATCAGCAATACTCACAATCCAGCTCCCAATCGAACATACGATCATCCAAACAACAAGAGCAGTCATGCTATAAGCTCTACTATACCTGTAGCAATTCTCCCGTCAGGTTCCATACCGATAGCACCAAATAATTCTACCGATTCGGGATGTGCGGTAAACTTGAAGTAGAGGGTTTGGAGGAGAATAAGTGCTGCTACGATGCGTGCAGCATGAAATAATTTGCTATGCATGAGTTACTGTTTGAAGTAAGATAAAATATGCTTTAATAATTGTATGAGTTATTTTCTACTTTTTTCTGCTTCGTGACCTGCAAGTGCTTCTTCCATATTTTGATATCTCTTGATCACGAGATGATCGGTATTGAGATCGCTTGGGCTTTTGACTCCAGCTACAGCCGCGACTTGGATCAGACCTTTGTTGTGAGCTTTGATATAGTTGGAGATATTTTTTGCTTTGTTTTTCATGACCTGTTGGTAGCTGCGTCTTTTACTTTTTTTCATCGTGGCCATACCTACGGGACATACACCATACTCTCAGCTACATAGACCAGCTCTGATACATCCACCAGCTATCATGATACTACGCGCGTTTCCTATTGCGTCTGCTCATAGTGCCATAGCTCTAGCAGACATATGTGGCGCATACAATTTGGAACTAGCAAAAATCTTGGCACGATCACGGACATTGTACTGGTCCAGGACCTGAGTCAATATCTCGAGTGCATCATATATCTTCTTACCAAACAAGACTCACAACGCTACTGGTGCTGCACCAGATCATCCATCTCATCCATCTACTGTGATAAAATCTGGACCCTTGTCTGCAGGTAGTTGTGCCATAGCTTGGATGATTCATTCTACATTGGATCTGTCTGAGATTACGACCTTGCATCATACTGGTTTGCCCCCCGATTTTTCTGATATCTTTTCCATAAATTCTAGGAAGCCTGCATGATTGCCTGGCTCATAATAAGGAAATCTGTTGGGTGAGATGATGTCTTTTCATTCTGGTACGCCACGGATCATAGATATGGTATGGGTTACTTTTTCTCATTTTAGTATTCATCATGTTTGTTTGGCTCATTGGGCGAGTTTGATCTCGATAGCACGAGCAAAACTTGTCACCTTGGCAAATCTCTCTCGATTGATTTCTGCCTTACCGTCTTCTCACTCTTTGCGTAGACCATACAGTCCAGAACCAATTTGGAAAATGATTTGACCAAACTCTGGACCCAGATCTTCTGGTGTAGGAAACACCTCTAATGGCTGATCCCAGTCGATGGTATAAAACACTCGATGATGTTTGTCCAAAAGAAAGAGATCTCTGTCTCCCATCTCTGGCTGGATAGTATTTCACAATCGCTCTATTCGTCTATTTTTTAGCCTTACGCCAGGGATCAATTTGTAGATGAATACTGCTATTTTTGGAATTTTTTTGTATTTAAAATATTTTTTGTCATAAGAAAATGGTACGTTGGGGATATGGTGCACTGAGAGTCATCACTCACCGGTATTGTATGCTGCATGCACATCTGCACATGCCTTGGACATAGACCATGTAGCCTCAAATCATAGTGACCCTAGACTCATAGACGATCTATAAAAATACGTATGAAACTGCATAGGATGCTTTCTTTTGGCTCATATGAGGGGGTATTTTGGCTCCATCTCATCATTGTTGTAGGGAGTAGATCCATGGATCATTTGATGATCTGGATCATGAAACTTGCCTGTGGTATCAAATTTGTCAAAACCGAAGTAGCCGCTTTTTCAGCTAGATACGTGTAATATCCAATCAATCACCGCTCTTGGGGCGAAAGCGTCATCATCCCCAAAATACTGCCTCATCAGCGGACGAAGCTCATGAAAAAAATAACGAAAGCGACCCACAAGCGGAAAGGCTGACTTGACTGCATTGTTTTTTTGAAACAGACCATCATAGGCAGCAAGCATTACGAGAAGCGCTACTATGACTGCGATGATTGCAAGTATTCGTAGGAGGATTGGCATGAGAGTAGGATAAGAATAGATAAATTCTTTGTAGGGAGATGTTGCGCAAATTCAATCCTTACTATTATATAGTAAATAAGCTTTAAATTTAGTATGTATTTACTACGTAGTATATCGACGTAATTATAAGGTATGAACTATAATTTGCTTGTCTCAAGAGAGACAAAATATAGTTCAATTTTATAATCGATATACTATATACATATTGTCTCTAATCTATGATCTCTATCATTTGAGTAATTGATATTAGATTTTTGTGAGTATATTCTTTTTGCAAATAATTATTAAACACAAAAAAGTTAACTTATGGAAAATAGAGCATTTACAACAAGTAGAACACTATACGGTACAGTTTCTCGTATAGACAAGGTATTGGTGTATTTTACTGATACCAACAAGAATATTCATACATTGGTCAAACAAGAACTATTTGCTCTGACAAAATACCAAGACCAAAGATATGCAAATAAAACAAATTCTTAGAATTGAACTACACCACTGCAAGCTAGAGGTGTATTATCGTTCAACTTTCTTCTCGTTCCTCGAAGATCAGAATTTGTTTCGTTCGAAGACGTTTAGATTGTCCTTGCGTAAGGATTGCTACGATATTTGTTCGCACGAAGCGAGCTTCTTGGTAATCTTCTTCGAATATTGTGCATATGTGTCCTGGAGCAGAGCTTGCTATACAGCAAAAAGTAACTGATGGTAAGATTGAAATTGAATCAAGCACGATTCTTTTTCGCCAACAATCTAAGCATCTTACTGCCTAATAGTTCTATATGTTGCACTATATGATGTACAATTTCACAAAAAATTCGTCTAGTATTTGCTCAGACGAATTTTTATATAGGCAACATAATCTTGTTTTTGAACTCAAGCATCACTCTTTTTTCTACAAACTTTTTTATGAGACCAGTAACAAAAGGTATATATCGTCATCTTTCATTGTTTGTGATGATACCATCATGTGTTCATAGTGCTATGGCTACTTCTTTTCGATTGGAGAGTGGCTTGTATGTATTGGAGAGTCATTGTATATGGTCTGCGACGAGATGCCCCACATGTCTTCACTCTACCATAGCATTGTGTGCTGTGGTATATAGACCATGGATCGCCACATCTCCCGCACAGTAGATATACTCGCTCTCCAGCGCATCATAATCCGTCTCAAATGTAACAGATCCATTATATGGTTCATCATTGATCTTGATGCCAGAGCTCAATATAGTGCAATTACTGATGAGCTTTTGTCCAGACTGGAGGATGATCTTGTCTGCAGTTATCTCACTAGCTCTATCTCATAGGATGAGATCACATCCATGCTTGGTCAGTCGGTCCTGTGTTCGTTTCCCCACTTGTTCATGAAAGGTGTGAAAAGTACGATCTCTAGAATGGATGAGTGTGATGTGTTGATCGGGATGTTTTCTGCTTGCGATGATACTGGCGAGCTCTACTCAAGTCACTCATCATCCGATCACAGCAATATGTTTTGCAGTTTTGAGTGTTGTATTGAGCGGTGATATGTCCTCTGGATGACGGACCGAGTAAGTGTATTGCTCAAAATCCTGCTTGCCAAAATAATTGGTGCGAGATCAGGTGGCTATAATGATATAGTCTGGTGTAAGCGTAGATCCATTCGAGAGTGTGATTACCTTATCTTTTTTGATACTAGATATTGTTGCATGCAAAAAATCTTGTTGATACACCTCTTGTAGATCAAACTGTATAGCATCTAGCTGCTTGTCACACATGAGTGTCTCGTGTAGCGATGGGGTATAGGTAAACTTATCTCTCTGGTCAATCAGTGTGATATCTACCTGATCACCCAGCCTTTTGCGCAATGCTAGATAGGCAGAGAGTCATGCAAAACTCGCTCACACGATGACTATTGATGTATTTCTCATAAGACAAACATAAATAGTTTTATCAAATTAGCAACTGCAAGATGGTAGGGAAACCTGTATGGTACAGCCATTCTAATTTTTATGACCTTAACTTAGTTGCAAATTTTTGATGTAGGTGATATAGTCACATTACTCAACTTTTTGGTGAGCTTTTATTGTTTATTTCCCCCCATGACTACTACTGACGGAAAACACGCATCTGATGACGAACAAAAACAACAACAAGGACAGCAAGGGCAACAAGGACACCAACAACAAGATCAAGAAGAGGAGCAACAGCAAGAACAGCAACAGCAGTAAATCTTCTGTTGAAGCATTATCTAACAAATGGCTACGATAAGTAGTCATTTTTTTTGCAAAAAAAATATCTCATCATTATAGTTAATTTACTCGTACTAATTTACTTTCATAAACAAAAATATAGATGAAAAAACATGCGGCAATCCTTACAAGCTATCAAAGAGAATACTCAAAAAATGAGTTCTACTTTCCTAGCGAAAAAGAGTTGAAGCGTATTTTTAATCAACATGATATCCAGTTGCACTATGTAAGTCCTCATTATTATGATATGCAAAAAGGTTGGTTTACCGAACATGTGGTAATAGAAAAGGATGGTCCAAGAATATTGTCAGAGACATACCAGCCAGATATATTGTGGGTCAGATCAGCTCAATGATTGGTGCATATGGATCATATGTTTGCATACGCTCCTTTTGAGACTGTGCCATCCATGAGACTCAAACATATCGAATCAAATAAGTACGAGGCATATCAATTTCTTTCTGAGTTTCAGCCAAAGACTGCATTGTTGAGTCAGCGATATTGCTACCCTTGGCTCCAAAAAGAGTTTGGCAAAAAGTTGGTAGTAAAGCCTGTGTGATGAAGTGGATGACGTGGTATTGATTTTTATACCTCCAAGGAACTAAAAAGTAATGCCGTATATCAAAAATACGCAGACATGACCAATTATTTTATTGTGCAGGATTTTCACAATTTTAGCAAATGATATCCAGGAGTGGTCAAGGGAAATCATGATGTGAGACTAGTGTTTAGAGGCAAAAAACCATTTATGAATTATATAAGACAACCCAAAAAATGAAGTCTAAAAAGCAATATTGCTGGAGGGGGGACACAATTTTCACTCCCGATGAAAGACATCCCAAAAGAATTGTTGCAGATCTCAAAGCAGATCGTCAAGGCGCTGAGTGTCCAAGAAAATGACGTATTTACCTGTGATTTTGCTCGATGTAGCAAAGACAAAAAGCCTTATCTCCTAGAGATAAATTCTGCTCCATGAATACGATTTCCAGAAAAAGACAAAAAGTATCGCAC
>CALHCH010000056.1 GCA_937930555.1 Candidatus Absconditabacterales bacterium
TGATGCGGTCCTTGAGATCATACACTGGCTGCAGACCAAACAAAGACATCTCAAAAATACCGACCTCATCGGACGGACCAAACCTATTCTTTTTGGCTCTCAAGAAGCGATACTGGCCGTATCTATCTCCTTCTAGATACAGTACGACATCTACTATATGCTCGAGATATTTGGGACCTGCGATCTCACCTCATTTGGTCACATGTCAGATGAGGAAACACGTCACTCAGTTAGATTTACATCGTTCTGAGATTTTTTCGGAGCATCGTTTGATCTGAGCAATACTACCGGCTACTGATTCGTGATTGGGGGTATATACAGTCTGTATGGAGTCGATGATGATACAGTCGTATTTATTTGCCTCAGTAGTGGCGAGGATATCCTCGAGATGATGGGCTTGATATACCACGAAATCAGAAGAAGATTCAGAAGAGGTCAGAAGAGCGTTCCTTCATCTTACTTGTTTTGTTCACTCATCCCTTACTCCTCATTCCTTATTCTTTTTTTCTTGTATATTTCATCATATCCTCTGCTGCCTCTCGGTGATCTGACTCACATCTTCTTCACCAGAAAAGTAGGCTATCTTCATCTGATTGTGCTGAGCCATCTGCTGGATGATCTGGAGCATGATAGTAGACTTGCCTATGCCAGGCTCTCATCATAGCAGATACAGTCATCATTTTTTGACTCAATTGCTAAACATCCTCTCTAGCTCTGGATGCTGGAGGGCGTACCATACAGAAGCCGTCGCACCACTAGACTGGAGCGCGACTCAGTGATTATCCTGACGGACAGACTTGCTCTTAGGTTTTTTTACTTTCGTCGGGTCCTTGATAAATGTTCCAAACGCTCCACAGCTAGGACATTTTCAGAGTTTGACGGGATTTGCGTGTTCGCAGTCGTGACAGAGATACATATATAGTATATAAGAACTTATGTTCTTTTATCAAGAGATTTCAACATTTTTTTATATCCCTTATTGTCTCATTGGAGATATTTAGCTACTCTTGCTACCGTAGTAGATGATGCTCAGAGTTGTTCTTGGATGTGTATATATGACTTTCCTTTATGAAGCAGTTTCGCGATATTCCATCTCAGGATAAATTCCTCCATCTCTGCTGTGGTGCATAGATCTCTCACAAATGCGTACATATCATTTTTATCGTTTATACCGACTAGTATACAATTGAGTTCTGAGAAGTTTTCTTTTACTTTCTTTTCATACATAGGATGAGGTATGATAAATATTGATACTATATAGATCACTTTATTTAAATAAAGTCTTGATTTTTTATTTTCTGTCTGTATAAATCTATTACTTTACTTAGATAAAGTACAATAAATGAATTGTAGACAACGAATAATGCTTTTTGCTATCCATCATCATGCTGCACGACAGCATTAGTTTCTGGATGAAGTAAAAGTGATGTATACGCTTCTCCAGCTATGGAGGAGTTTTTATTATTTACACACAACAATTATGTTTAAATCAACGATAGTTACCGATAAAATTGGCTCTTATTCAAAGATTTCCAAATGATATGTAGACAAGTTTTTGAGACGTAAGAATCCTTGAAAGCGAGATGGCGTCTCGGAGGATCTTATCAATGTATTAGAAGTAGACATTTCCAAAATTAAAGAAAGAGAAAATGCAATCAATGATTGGCAGGAAAAGAATATGACATCAGAAAAATTCAGACCCAGCTATTGATGGGACATTATTAGAAATAATCAACTTTATTTGTGAGGAAAATACAACCTTGAGTTGAATAGTTTATACACCGATATGGCAGCAAAGCTTATAGACGCTATACTTGGAAAGCCACTTCAGGATATTGTTTTATACTCAAAACCCACTTATCAAAAAGATTCCAATAGTATTGTTTTTGAGAGTAGCTGATGACCTTATAATCAAGAAAAAAAATGATCTCTATTGTTGCAAGAATCAGGTGAACCATGGCGCATTAGTAAGAATGAATTTCTAATAAGAATAGCTGACTGATTGGTTTTTGATGATAGTGCACAGAAATTATATGATGAGCTTGATGTTATTGCTTACTATTGCAAACAGATGGGAGTTGTTATTTCTCCAAGACTGCAATCTTGTTTTGGGAGAGTTGTTGGTTCCAAAAATGGATCATCTAGGGATAATGAAGAATATATGAAGTTATATCAAAAACCTAAATGTGATAAAGCAATTATGTCAGAATATTTTCAGCTCAGAAGAGACATTATTAATGAAATTTCTGCAAACGGCCCAAAAATTCTTGATATGATTAAATCAAAAAAGATGCCATACAACAGTCAATTTTATGGACTAGTAGATATGCTAACAAATGTAGAATGAGTAGTCTGATATTCTGATGCTATGTTGAACAAATCAAGAAACGGAGTACCTCTTTTTAGAAAAAGCGTAATGGCTGACTATATTAGATTAAAGAAATCATTGTAGCATAGATGCTTTTGATTCTTAAAATGAAAACCTCGACTTAAGTCGAGGTTTTTATCATAAACTCTATACTATTTCTTCTTAGCAGTTGTTTTCTTCTTCGCTGGAGCGCGTTTTTTAGCCACTCTCTTTGTGGTCTTTTTCTCCACTACAGGCGCTTCCTCTACAGCGTGCATCCTAGGATAATGAAACATAAACAGCAGTGCAAACAATACGCCTCGTATCAATCCACCAGCGACTGCTTCTTTCTTTTGATAATTTCTCTGCAAGATAACTCTTTCTCTTGCGTCTGCTTCACACTCAGCGATTTCTTCAGGTGTTTTTGTTATGATTTCTTGTCATCCATCATCTATAGCTGGCTCTATCACTGCTCTACCTTTGGGCATATAATACGGGTCGCTACATTGCTCGACCTCTCGAGAGTTGCGTCACTGGATATACTCCTCATCGGTGATGATCACACTCATCACTATGGTATACAGCGCGATACCACCCGCTATCACCATACCCAGCACACTCCCTATACTCACTACGGTAAAATAAAACTTTGAAAAATTTCGAGAATCAGATCTAGACATCATAAAAATCAAAAAGATAAAAGATATAATCAAAAGTAGTATTGCGAACGGAAGGAGTGAACCAAAAAGAAACATTGTGAAAGATGAAATGATAATTGTCCCGCTTATAAATTCACGAGATTGCCACGCTAGATATGTCTACCCTTCGACAAGCTCAGGATGACATATCTAGCTCACAATGACGTATTGTTATATATTCTGTTTGACTATAGATGACTTATACAGGTCTGGATGATGAGAGTCAAGTCTAATAATGTTAGGTAGTGGTAAATCATGCGACTCACAATATGCCAGTATGCCACTATCAAACGAATGCTGATCGTATCATAGGCATATCACATGTGGCTGTATATCATGCAAGCACTGATATACATTGTCTGGATCTCAAAGT
Organism: Candidatus Absconditabacterales bacterium; assembly: GCA_937930555.1. Classification (GTDB taxonomy): domain Bacteria; phylum Patescibacteriota; class Gracilibacteria; order Absconditabacterales; family Absconditicoccaceae; genus JAHDCT01. The sequence continues at coordinate 3,419 of CALHCH010000056.1, forward strand.
ATCACTCTATGGCTAGATAGCCCAAACGCTTGTACTGCTTCCAGTCTCTCATCTTGTGTGTGATCTGGGCGATGTCATTTGACCTGCTGGACTGTCTGATCGAGTGCGATGATCGTGATGAGTTGGTCTCCGTAGTTTTTGGCCTGAGAGAGGTAGGAGAGATGCCCAGGATGGGTATGGTCAAATGTCCCAAACGTCAGTACCCTCCATTGCGTTTTTCTTGCTCGAGCTTCATCTTGCCTGATCTGATCTACTAGTGCGTCCAGTGTAGAGAATTTTTGATTATCTCTGATTTTGACCAATGGACATATAGTGATCTCGTGATCATATAGATCAATGTCAGTATCAAAAAGATGTACCTCCAACAATTCACGACCTGCAAAATATGTCCCTATTCCAGGAGTGAGGATATCATTGTGCACAATATTCATCTTGTATACTCACTCAGCGAGATCTCAAGCATATGAGATGTTGGCTGTGGGATATCAGAGCGTGCGTCAGAGCTGTTTGCCGTGTATGACGGTGCCGGTTATTTTCATATCTTACATCCTATACTATACAATTGGAGAGGTTTTGCATCAATATCTGTGTCTGACGTATATAGCTGCTCTCACAAGATAGGATGTCAGATATGAGCCAGATGCGCTCTGATCTGATGTCTCCATCATTTGGTGATCTTGATGAGATTATATGCATTATCTTCGAGCGTCTTGATGACTTCTGTACGTGCTGGGAGCAGGTGTCATCATTTGATTTTTTGTTTTCTTCTGGAGCTTAGCAGTGCCTCATCAGCTACGATCATAGATTTACCATTGGTGTGATGTCAGAGCGGGGTGTCTATATCTTGAGGCTGTATAGGCTGCTGAGTTTTGGCGAGATAGTATTTATGTATCTTGGATGCTGCTTGTCGCTGTTTTCGATGGCTATATGTCTCAGGATGTTTGGCCATATATAGGAGTCCGCTGGTGACCGTATCTAGCCTATTGAGTAGGCCGTATTCTTGCTCGTGACTAAATTGTGTCTTAAGATTGCTCACAATATCGCTCTGCTCTTGCATATCCTGCACTATATCAATACCTATATCAGTCATATATCACAAAAATAGCTGCTGATCATCGTGAGATAGCTGCTCTCGCGATCATTCCATGATATTGATCTGAGCGATCGCATCAGCACTTTTGTGATCTTTGGATTCAAACAATATATCCAAAAAAGATTGCTGCTTCCCTCGGGTGCTAGCAATCTCTGGTGGTTTCCAAAAAAAATAACAGTGTGTGTTTTGAAATAGCATGTTTCGAGTAAGTTGAATTTTTCCGATACATATTGTTATTTCATCATTCTCAGATGAAGGTTGCTGACTCTCGTATAGGAAGAGGTTAGATGAAGCGCTTATGCAAACTAAGTTGTATTTTTAATTACTTAATAGTCACAATGAAAGAAGCAAGTCTGCAAGCTCATTGAGTTGTACTTGCGTCTGATCTGGTGCGAGTGAGCTATTGGCGTCACTGGCTCTATAGATCATCAGTGCTATCTCATATCTAGAGATAGGAGTATCTAGAGAGTATACATCGTTTTCGTTGGTGATGCCGAGCTGTCTAGCTAGCTTGTGATACTCAGATCGTCGTGGAGTGAGATTTTCGTTTTGAAATCACTCTAGTATTCTGACTACCACCGTCATCGCTTCGGCTCTAGTGATCGGATCAAACGGTTTGAACAATCACTGACTTCACTGAAAAATACCAAGCATACATGAATTGGTAATATGAGATACTAGTGTATAATCCGCATTGGCGATATCACTAAATCCACACTCTTCTTCTGATTTGATGACTGATTTTTGCATATATAGTGCAAAATTTCAGAAAAATTTGGCAGCCTGCTCCCTAGTGAGCGTGTCAGCAGGACGGTAGTCTTGCACATTGTCATATCTAGTGAGATCATTGGTATGCATCCACGTCACTGCCTGCTCGAGCTCTGCATCAAAAAACTCTTGAGCAAATACTGATTGGAGAGGAAATACTCATTGTGCAAAAATGTATACTCCTATCACCACCAGAGAAAGTATCTTACTATATATGTATTTGGATATAATCATGCGAGCAACAAGTCAAAAGAAGTAAAGAATATTCTCTTATTTTGTTGTTTAGGTACAGTTTGCCATCGCTGCAAGAGATGTGAGGTCATGATATCACGTGTGAGTAGTATCTTGGTTGTCTATCCGAGTAGGATAAGCTGTGATACCTGCATCACTACACATAGCCTGCTCTTGCTCACCAGCATCACAATTGATGACACTTGTTTCAGCAAGTTTTGCATAATACTTACCAAATTCATCGGCTTGTGGCTCACAGTATCTGCAGTCATCTGCTGTATATAGAGTCCAGCCCTGATTTGCAAGGCATTTCGTTACATTCATCTCGTTTGCCACAAAAGCATTGCCTGATGTTGATCATCATACTACGACCTGCTGTACATCAGGAAAAGTGATCTCATTGTCTCAGAGTCATAGATACGACTCACTGCTTGCAGCTCCATCTAGATGCACAAAATGTCCAAATGCGCCATTGATCTGATACAACATATCTCCTACATATCATACTCTCGGCATCAGTGATCGAGTATTGTATCGACCATTGTTGTACAGCTCGCTATCTTGTGCCAACAATGTTTTGTAATCAAAAGAGTGTGTTTCTGTGATACCTGTTTCTGGAGTTACTTTGATCGCCTTCATCCCCACAAAATCAGTCTGCGATCTTCCATTGTTTCGACATTCTTCTCGGATGATGTTACCTTCCGGATCTCTTTCGATTTCACATACTTCGTTTCCTTTTTCTTCACTCATTAGATGCATTGGGAGCACGAGAGTGTTTCTAGCTTCATCTCGCACAAACATCCTTGGATTGTGAATTGCTTCTGATTGAGAACCTCTTTCTCATCGAGTCTCTGAGTATTCTTGCGTGATAGCAATATGACCATCTGCATCTTTTTTGTTGTAGTCTATCTTATACAGGTCTAGCTTGATTCATTCTTGGATCGTGCCACCACGCTCATTGAGATCGGTGTCTCGACCGAGTCACAGGAGATACTGCACGCCATCGGTGAGCTCACCATATGGATGTAGATAGGTACTAAATCCTGGTATCACCAACTCCCCCAATATCTGTGGGTCTGTAGGATCAGCCATATCTATAGCAAACAATGGGTCGGTTCTTTCAAATGTAACCAGGTACAATTTGTCTCCTATATACCTAGATGATTTAAATTCCTCGCCTGGTTCTATGTTTTGGACACCACCTATCAGGTTGAGATCTGGATCCAAAATACTGAGATGTGTCGCCATCTCTGGCTGCCATGTCCTAGTGAGTATCCTAAAATTGCCCTCCGGTCACTGGTCCATACTATACTGAGTCAGAGGTGATCCGTGGATGAGCGTAGAGTCTTGATATATCACACTCGATGTCTCGATATTGAGCTTGTGGATGAGGCTATGCTGTTGACCCCCACCAAACACTGGCAATGCACATCTAGCACCTCTAGGACAAGCAAAAGTAGATGAGCCTGGCAGATAGATGTCATCGGTGAGGTAGAGATTGTCTGATGACATATGGATAGTCTGTGTACTACCAAATGTCGTAGTAATCTCTGGCGCTACCTCTGTATCTGCTAGATCTATCACATTGATAGTCGTAAACGATGGATGCAAACCAAACTGCTGTATACTATCTGCTGTAGGCAAGACATAGTAAATATCACTACAGTCTGATGAGTTGACGCTGACATTGTAGGGAAAGACAGTCTCTTCGATTTTTAGGTTTTTTTTGTCGTCATTATTTGTATAGGCGATGTCGATGTTTTTGGGTTGGATGTCTTGGACGTCTATCTCTAGATCATCTATATTGTTGTAATACTGCATAGGTCGATATCGATCCATCCAGAGCTGATTGATAATGTACAGTTTGTCGCCTATGAGCCTAGAGTCATGATACTGACCATCTATCTCAGTAAATCTCATCAGTTTTGGCTGTTTAGGATTGGCTATATTGTACACGATCACGTCTACTTGTTGCTGATTATTTAGCAATGACTGCTCTCGATTGTTTCTTCGTCTGTTGGAGATGATGATGAGCTGATCGTCCTGGAGATATAGCTGTATCCCCTGAAACGTATCAGGCAGCTGTATCGTGGTGATCAGATCAAGTCTAGATATATCTAGCGTACTAGATGCTATATCCAACGGTGTTTTGATGATCTGCACTTCTGCTTCTTTTTGGTTATAATAATACAAATACTCACCATTTGATTTGATGATATCTGCTTCATCTATTCATTGGATCTGCGTATTGGTGCTAGAAAAATCAGTAGTGGAACTTGTGGCAGCTGTGTCAGCTCCAGCAGATCATCATACGATATTTGAGGTTTTGGCCATCATGGGTGCAGATATACTCTCTACAGCATCAAATACCATCAAATCGTCTTCTAGTCGGATTCCTCAGCCTCTACGCTTTGGATGTCGATTGTCTTTGAAGTTATCCTTGATGTAGTCTTCCAAAACACTACTCATCTCATCACAGCTCTGAAATGTAGAAAACTTGAGATCATCAGCCGTGAGTATAGACTGCTCTTTTTGGACAAGCTCTATGAGCTGAGTGTCTTGAGTCGTAGCCGCCGTCATACCAACAAACAACAATGCTATAGCGGTACTTAGTATAGTATTTTTCATATGAAGCAATGAAGATAAATAGCTATGTATGCTGATGGTACGACTAGGTAGTGATACTTGTGACAAACCGATCTACACCTATCCAGCAACAATAGCGTGTGCTCGTGATACTACAGTATCTATCTGCTGTGATATAGTCATGTGAGTAGTGTCTAGCACTCTTGCGTCATCTGCTTTTTTGTTTACTGCGTCTGGTCAGAGATAGTCTGTATTGTCTCTGTGTATAGTTTCTTTACGTATCTGTTCTATATCCACTACCAATCATTGTTCTGTTAGTTGATGAGCTCTTCTAGTCACTCTCGTATCCACATCACAGATCATAAATACCTTGAGCTGCGCATCAGGAAACACGTGAGTAGCTATGTCTCTTCATTCGCAGACAATACCTCCGTGAGTACCAAAAGATTTTTGCAGTTGTATCATATTGTTTCTGAGAGGGATGCAGCTCACTATGGGTCTCATCTGTAGCGCAAGCTCTGTAGTTCTGATCTGGTCTTCTACGTTTTCTCCGTTTAGTAGTACGTGCTGACCAGTGTCACTATCCACAAATTGGATATCCAGATGTTGGCATATATCAGCCTTGGTCTGATCATCAGCATCTAGTAGTCAGTGTCTGATGGCATATAGTGTAGCGCATCTATACATAGCACCAGTATCTAGGTACGTATATCACAAAACCTTTGCCACTCATCTTGCAGTGGTTCATTTGCCAGTACCGCTATACCCATCGATTGCTATAGTGATTTTGTTCATTATGCGTGATGTATATGTGTAGAAACCTCAGCAGCAATATCTGTGATACTCTGAGTAGCATCTATCTGGATGAGATTGCTATGCTGAGCAAAATAGTCTATCACTGGGACAGTCTGCTCGTAGTATTGAGCTATCCTGTGTTTCATACTCTCTGGAGTGTCATCTGCACGACCTCTGCTCGCCATCCTCTCATATGCCACCTCATCCGGTATCACAAACTGGATCCCCATCAGCTCTCTAGACTCTAATTTAGCAAGACGAAAGATGTCATCAAGCTGTGGTATGGTCCTAGGATAGCCGTCGATGAGCATATATTTTTGTTCGTCCAATGCAGAGTAAAAGTATGCTTGAAACAACGAATTGGTCACCTTGTCATCGATAAGTGTCCCAGCATTGATGCGATCTATGACATATCTCCCTAGAGCGTTGTCCGGTCATTTGGTCAATGCTCTAAAAATATTACCCGTAGAGACATAACTAAATACGTCAGGATTGTTTTTCAAAATATAATCTGCTTGCGTTCATTTGCCTGATCACTGGATGCCAAATAATAATATATCTTTCATAAGTAGAGTTAGAGTAAAGAATTAGAGTTTAGAGTTTCTCTCTATATTTATTTGCGTCTTACAAATTTGCCTATCACGATACCCAATACGATGGTAAGGTATAATTGACCTATGATGGCTAGCATCACAGATCGCATCTGAGCTGCGCCGCCCACAGGTATCATATCACCATATCATATAGTGAGCATACTCACAAAACTATAATACAAAAATGAAGGTATATTGCCAATCGAGCTCGCAACTGGTGCAAACGATCCTGGTATGAGCAACTCAATAATAGCAAAAGCAAAGGCTCCTGCCATCCCTATCATCAGATAGCCAGCTATCGCACCATACACGAGATATCTATGCACACTCTCATGCCCAAAAATACTATATATCACCTGCACAAACACTAGTACAAAAAAAAGTAAGGTCACAATAAGGTACAACAAAAGTAATGCACTATCACTCTCAGCAAAAAAATCGGCTCGATTGAGAATCAACGACAAGAGTCCAATCAACACCGTAGCTCAGATAAGAGTTTTTTTGTTGCCGGTACTCATGATGCCTGAGATCAAGATCCCAGATATCAGGATATGGTACCACAATACCCCATACGTATGAGACTCCATATATGGATACAGTATCAATGTAAGTATCGTAAAAAATATCAAGAGCACATACTCATGACTACGAAAATACGCAGCAATTCATCATAATCGTTTGGACATCAATAGTATACTATTACAGTTTTTGTGACTTTTTTCTAGACAAGTATTGATTTTTTGTAGAGCAATTTGTGGACATCGTCGCGATACTGATCTTGTAAAATTAGTCTGTATCAGTACATACGTGTTGTTTATTTTTTTATTATACCTTATGAAAAAACTACTAAGCCTATGAATGATCGCAGTGCTAGGAATGAGCGCTATGATACTGACTGGATGCTGATCTACTCCAGATGTATGATCAGAAGTAAATGCATATGGACCCACAGTGGAGACTGATGGATACTCTCGCTACAACGAATCTGATGTGCAAGCCGCACTTGATGCTGGAAAAAATGTAGTAATATTTTTTGGTGCGACTCGATGTCCTCCTTGTATAGCATTGGGTAAAGATCTAGAGGCAAGAGCTGATGAGATCCCAGACAATGTAGCAATATTTGCTGCTGACTATGATCTGGATGAAGAGCTCAAAGCAAAATATGAAGTAACACAAAAACATACATCTATCTACCTCGCTCCAGACGGATCAGTCATAACAAAAAACACAGCAAAAGAGCATAAGCTAGAACATATCCTAGACGGTATCGAAAATGCTGGTGAATAATCACTACCATATAGAGAAACTAAAAGGAAACTAAGAGGGCGAAAGTCCTCTTTTTTTATTACTCATTATTCTTATTTTTTGTGCTAACAAAATAGACAGTAGACTATATACTACATTTTTATCATACATATAGATATGCTTCACCTTACTCAAGCAGATTTTGATCAGACCATAGCTAGCTGAGTCGTGATGGTTGATTTTTTTGCTGATTGGTGTGGGCCGTGCCAGATACTGGGCAAGCTCATGCCTCACCTATCCACCAAATACGAATGACGCGCCATAGTCGCCAAAGTAAATACTGATGAACAAAAATATCTAGCCTGAACGTACAATATCATGTCACTCCCGACAGTAATTGTATTTAAAGATGGAGTCGAGGTAGAAAAAATGAAATGACTGCTACCGCCTGAGGTATATAGTGAGGTGTTGGATAAGTGGTTGGCTAGTGAGTAGTGGGTAGTGATTAGTTGAACGAAAAGAAAAGGGTTGGTATAAATACCAACCCCTAGAGATGTCTTCAATGTAATAGCTAATCAAGTACTCTTTTTCACTATTTTTCAAGCTCAGTTCTCGCCGCTACTGTGTAGCTAGCGTTCTCATAATATATGAGTCATGGCAGTATCTGCTATCATATATTCTGTGTATCTTACAATTCGCAAGACGCCTGAACAATATCTATCTCATATATTTTATATCCAAGATTATCTTGTAGTCAATGCGAACAGTCTATATCCTAAGATGCTCTGATGAGACGCTCTATACTGGTATCACCACCGATCTAGAGAGAAGAATCGATGAGCACAACTCCTCCACCCTATGAGCCAAATACACCAAAGCCAGAAGACCTGTCTCTCTGGTATGGTCTCAGATATCCGAGGATAGATCCACTGCCAGCAAGCTAGAATATGAGATCAAAAAAATGACGAGAGAACAGAAAGAAAGGTATATTATGTCTCAGTAGATCGCCGTAAAGTTTTCAGCTTGTAGGCCTTATTCCTACTACCCAGCATATCAACCCTCCACTATATGTACTAGTCACTCATATTTGATAGCAAAGTGATTTTTTGTTTCTTTGAGTACTCATTTTTTGAATATCAGGAGCTGTGGTGACTCGTGTGAGACGTCATACTCTGCTGCGATCTGATTGGAGAGCTCTCTCTGGGATTTTACTTCTAGCATAGCGATAGGGATATCTGGATATGATTTTTCAAATTGATCCAATACCGCCAATGCTGCGTGACACACACTACAAGTACTAGAATGCTTGTATATCATACCAAAGTCTGAGTCTCCAGTCTGGATATACTGCTTGATGTTTTCCAATGTATCAGCTCTTTTGATCATAATAGTAGTATATAAAATAAACCATACAACTATATACAATACCACAAAATCTCCAAAGCACAAAGTTAGTCAGTACCATATACCACATATCAACACCTATGTCCACATATACCAGACCATATACCAACAGAATATCTTGCATGCCAACATCTCGCGAGTATACAAAAACATAAGATATACCAAGTCTCATCTGATGCTTATCTACTAGAGTCAGCGAGTCATCTCCTGATGTGACGCAACAACAACCCGTGACGAGTGATCCAACTTCCACGAAGCCCTACTTTTGTTTTATCCTCCATATATTATAGCTATGAAATTTATCCTCTCAGGACTGCAAGTATTGAAAAAAATGAGACTGTTTGATGTGAGTATTTACAAGACGATGTTGTTTGCTATGTGATTGTTGTTTGCTCATGTGATTCCTTGGTTTGGGAGTGTGTCTCCTCTGGCATGGCTGATCATCGGTATCGTATGTCTGGGCTATCTGATGACATTTACCTATCGTACGAGGGACGATGCGGATGGGTATTTTGAGACCGTGATGGCCAATTTTCGTGACTATAGGATACTAGATGCGGCTGCGTTTGAGTTTGGTATGGTGGCGATCGGACTGGCGGCATATCAGTATATCCCGTGGTTTGGGACGATTGATACAGGACGATATATCGGTATCGTGGCGTTTGGTAGTGCGTGGCTACTGAGTATGTGGACACACTAACATATGACCATAACTTCAAAAGTAGTGGAAACTCTCGATTTATTCGGGAGTTTTTTGGTAAATATCTTACGCAAGAGAAAACTTTACTTCACAGATAATATATGTATACATATATTGAATACCTGTGAAGATCATTAACATATTATTAAAACATATAGAAAATTTATTGAATTAAATTTTCTCAATAAAAAATAAACCAAATTATGAAAAATAAAAAACTAAAATTCGCGTTCCCATTTTTCATATTTGGGATACCTGCTATGTTGCTCACTGCATCATATTACACTAATATCACTTTAGGTGTGCTTATACCCACTATTGTGATATCAACTATTGTGGTGCTAACACAGATGCTTACCATCTTTTTGGAAAAGAGATATCCACTCATTCTAGAATCATCACAAGAGCTATCTGATTTAGAGATGGATCTATACTATCTCATAAACGGCGCTATCTCTCATGAGATATCCAGAGCTATGATAAAGGTGATATTTAAAGGTGTTCTGGGTATCATGATAAGTTTGGTATATCTTCTTGTAGGTTCAAAGTTCATGCTCTCTTTTGAAAACTGTATGAGCCAATTTCATGTATTAATACAATTCTTGATCCTATACTTGGTTTCAGATTTATACTATTACATATTGCATAGAAAAATGCATGAAAAAGAAAATCTTTGGCCATTTCATGAAATACATCATGATAGTGAGAAACTATATTCTATAAATGTAACTAAGAAACATCCATTTGATGTCTTGATACGATTCGCTCCACCTATTCCAATCTTTCTTGTTTTGGGGATAGATGCGACAGTATTTATGGTATATAGTGTACATGCTCTGATATTTGGTATGCTCCAGCATGCAAATATCAATATGAGTTTCTCAGGATGGAATAAGATCTTTGCTACTGCAGATACACATCATATGCATCACGCAAAAGATGTAAGATTAGGTAATTGCAACTATGGAAATGGTCTGATCATTTGGGATAGATTGTTTGACACCTATCGAGATCCAGAAGATAGTAAAAATAAGGTTACTAAGTTTGGTTTAGAAAAACCGCTGCCTAAATCTTTTTGGAGTCAAATGTGGTACCCATTAAAAGTGATCTTAAAATTAAAAAGACATTAAGAAAAAGGTTATCAGTTTTTGCTGATAGCCTTTTCATTTATCTCAATCATTAGATTTAATCTACTCAAACAATACTAAGTACTCCCCATAGCCCAATCTCTCCATATCCTCCAGTGCCACAAAATCCAGTGCTGCAGAATTGATACAATATCTCTGCTTACCGTCTGGTCCATCGTTGAATACATGTCCTAGGTGGGTATCGTTGGTGGTCTCTACTTCTGTACGTATCATACCATACTTTCTATCTTCTTTGGTAGCTACCAATAATTGATCTATGGGTGTTGTAAAACTCGGCCACCCTGTCCCAGAGTCAAACTTGTCTGTCGAGCTAAACAATGGAGTCCCATCTATGATATCTACATAGATACCCGCCTCCTTGTGATCTCGATACTTATTGTCAAACGGTGGTTCTGTACCATTTTCAAATACTACCTTGCGTTGCATCTCATCCAATCACTCCTCACCTATTCATCACTTATACTCCGCCGTTGTCCCCTGATAAGGGGAAGGGGTCCCCTCTGGGGTAGGGGTTTGTTGCGCTTGAGTCTTTACTGTTTCTTTTTTTATGACTTCTTGTTGCTTGAGATCTTCTCATCGATTATCATCTATAAATCATGCTCTCCCTGATCATTTTTTGTATCTATTGTAGTGAGCTGATTGCTTGAGATAATAATCCTGATGCTCCTCCTCTGCTGGGAAAAATGTCGTAAATGGTTCTATAAGTACGGCTATTGGTTCGTCAAATTTTTTGGAAAGATTGAGCGTGTCTTTGGACTCTTGGGCTATGGCCTGCTCAGTCTCATCACTATAGTATATAGCAGTAGTATACTGATACCCTCTATCACCAAACTGCCCTCCAGCATCTGTAGGATCTACCTGATATCGATAAGTCTGCACGAGTTCTGCATAGCTTACCTTGCTAGGATCATAGGTGATCTCTACCGCCTCCCTATGCTCAGTCTGACCTCATCATACAGCTTTGTAGTTGGCAGTCTCAGCAGATCATCCTGCATAGCCACTCACCGCACTCTCTACTCCATCCATCGCCTCATATGGTCACTCCATACACCAAAAACACCCTCAAGCAAAGTATGCTTTTTTGAGTTCTTTGCTCCCCTCTCCTAGCGAAGCGGTCGGGAGAGGGGCTGGGGGTGAGGGTTGTGTATCGACCATCTGCTCCTCCCTCACCTTCTCCCAAGGTTTCTGCTGATTGTCATCTAGTTTTGCCACGATATCATCTATCCCAAATCATCATATCCATCTTTTGATCAGATTACCCTCTCTATCTATCTGAGCAAAACTCGACTGAGTGCGTATCTGATACGTGTCAGTCAGATCTGGATATGAGTCAAAATCAACTTCAAAAATATGGAGCCTCTCGGGAACTCAGTTTTTTTTGATATCTTTTGCGATACGAACACAACTACTACATCGATCCGCATGAAAAAACAGCACTATCTGATCACCTTCTGGGAGGGTAGAAAAATCTACTGCCTCGCTATACTCTTGATAGCCTGCTACTGCCGCAGGTATCTCGATAGGCATATCAGCTATGTCTCTCGCCTTCATATACATCATCACAAAAAACACCACCACCCCTATCAATATCCATCGCATATATCTCATAAATTTATGATACTAAAAGTTCTTGAATTGTCTGTCCTTGATATTAGGAAAAATATGTGAATAACAAGACTGTTTTTATATCTTACATATCAATATGAAGAAGTTGTTAACAAGTATGATTGCTCTGGGTGTCGGGATATCATCAGTACGAGGCGCATACAGCCCATCTATGCAAGAGACCAAACAAGTCGAAGCAGCTGGTACAGTTCTCCTACAGATTATTGAGACCAAACATGATGCAAATTACGAGCTCCTCCTCTGACTGCTCAAATGATTTGAATCCAGAGTCGCTGGAGATGAGAGAAAAGTATGGATACTAGACACACTCATCCAGCTCACTATGGACAAGATGTGAATGATGATGGATGACAAAATGATGGATAAGGACGATGATATGATAGATGACAATGATGATATGGGGATGATGAACAATTTTCAAAAAACAGATGCAATTAAAGATTCTCCTTTAGTACAAAATCTTATCAAACTAGAAAATGTCACAGATTGAACAACTATTAGATGAATAGTATTTGATGGTATGGAGGAATGATATGCACTAAATATCACAGAACCAGATGGAACAAATAGAATATATGCAGAATTTTTTGATCTCCCAGATGCAGGATCAGACAACTTCTACGAATGATGGATTGTGAGGATGAAGGGATGACTTAGCGTCCTCTCTACTGGAGAACTCGTGATGGAAGATGAAGGAAAATATGTAAATAACTGGATATCTGATACTAATATAGATGATCATACATTCTATGTACTCACACTAGAGCCTAGAGACAATGATCCAGCTCCTGCTGACCATATCCTAGAAGCACACGTGAGATAGTCAGTGTATAGCAACCATATATCATATATGGTATAAACAAAAAAACGAGAGTCAGGCTCTCGTTTTTTTGTTTATCATATCCTAGATTTCAACTCGATCTCAATCACTACATCTCCCCTTCCAGCAATTCTCTCAGATTTCTTTTTTCTTTCAGAGCTTTTTGGACGAGTCTGGCTACTGTCTCATATCATAGCTGCTCGCTATAGTCCGTCGCATACGCAAAACTTCACTCTAGCAGCGTCTGGATTCTTTCCTTGTTTGGTTTGATTCATTCAATACATCTTGTACAAAACATCTGACAGATCTGAGTGAGTGTCTGTGCAGAATCAATAAGCGGAAACACAATACCTGGCATAAACTGCTGCAACTGCAGCTGTGACTGTCTCGTAAGTACATGTATGGTCTGATCGTTGCCTATCACTGCGGCACACGCCATCGTGAGAGCCTCGATCGCACTCGGATTTACTTTGCCTGGCATGATAGATGATCCTGGCTGGACAGATGGCAGCTGTATCTCGCCCAATCCCGCCAGCGGTCCACTACTCAACAGACGCATATCATTACCTATCTTGATCAAATTATTGGCACACAACACAAAAGATTGTGAAACTCTCGCAAAATCTGACGAACTACTATTTTGTTCAAAATAACTCTTGGCTTGTCTAAATTTCGTTTTATATACTTTTGTAAATTCGGCTACAAGATCTTTTCTTAGAGCTGGAGTGATGTTTTGGAGTGAGCCGGTTGCCGTCCCACCAAAATTTAATTCAAGTAATGATTCTTTTGCTTGTTTGATGATGTTGAGGTTTTTTTGTATGGTCCTGGCATAGGCACCAAACTCCTCTCATAGACTCACTATCACAGCATCTTGTAGATGAGTCCTGCCTACTTTTTGTATTTTCTTTCGATCTTTTGCTTGTGTTCCAAATGTGTTGATGAGCTTTTCTAGCTGTTGTTCTAGGGCAGATACTAGCTTGAGTACCGTTAATTTACCTACACCAGGAAAAGTATCATTGGATGATTGAGATGCGTTGAGATGATCATGAGAGTTGATACTATAGGTACCATATGGTATACCAAGTTGTTTGGTCGCTACATTAGCCAGCACCTCATTGATCATCATATTGGTAGATGTGCCACCACCACTCTGTATCTGACCAATTGGAAAATACTGCATAAACTCCTCTGAGTCCATCTTAAGCAACATCTTGACTGCAGAGTGAATTGCCTTTTTGGTCTTAGCGTCAATCTTTTTGTGCTTAGTATTGACAGTGGCATATACCATCTTGGCTGATATATACTCACGCAATAATATCTCAGGCACTGAGTTGACGCCCGACTGTGGATAGGTAGTGAGTACCCTTTGAGTATATATCCCCCATGGTACATCCTTGGGTACCTGGAGAGATCAAAGGGAGTCGTGTTCGATTCTAGTTTTCATATATCTAGTATATGTATAGTTAAAATAACTGCAAATATATCTCTACCCCAACTGCTGATCAATAATCTCCTTAATCACCTCAATTCATCCATCCTTATCTCCAGCACCAAAAATCTCTTTGGTCTTTGCTTGGGCAAATCACATAGCTTGTTTTAGTGTGATATGTGGAGGTCTGGTGAGTTCTTCTGGATCGATATGCACATTGATGATAGTAGGGAGAGGATCGGCATATGCTGCCTGTAGTGTATCAGCTAGCTGCTCAGGATCAGATACCGTATATCCAGCTCCTCCACAGCACTCAGCAAATTTTGCATAGTCTGGATTGGTTAGATCGGTCATGTATTCTGGCATACCATGTACTTCTTGCTCCATCTGGATCAGTCAGAGCTTACCGTTATTAAATACTACTACATTGAGGTTGAGTTTGTGTTTGACAGCTGTGACAAAATCACCCATCAGCATACCCATGCTCCCATCACCAGACAATGCTATCACCTGCCTCTCAGGATACGCAAATGCCGCACCGATGGCTCCAGACATACTATATGCCATAGTACCTAGATTGGCTGAGACACTAAATTTTTGAGCTCATCTGAGCTTGAGATTTCTCGCTCATCGTACGGTCACCGCACCAGTATCTACTACAAATATTGCGTCATCGTCTGCATGTAGTCATGTCTGATATGCAAGACGCTGAGGTTTGAGTGGGT
Organism: Candidatus Absconditabacterales bacterium; assembly: GCA_937930555.1. Taxonomy (GTDB): domain Bacteria; phylum Patescibacteriota; class Gracilibacteria; order Absconditabacterales; family Absconditicoccaceae; genus JAHDCT01. Next base: position 18,582 of record CALHCH010000056.1, read on the forward strand.
CTGCCGAAGAGGTCTCTGGCTTGGACTCACTAGCTGATCGTGAGGATCGGCTTTTTTGTACTTTGTTGAGAAAATTTATATCATCCTGAGCTAGGACATGTGGCAGCAATCATTGGATAGTTAGATCTGCATAGCCTACCAGTCATACATCTACAGGATATCTTTTGTTGATCTGCTGTGGGCTGATATCTATCTGGACGGAGCTCACTCTTTTTTGGGGATAAAAAGCCGCATAGGGAAATGATGTCCCTATCATGATCAGACAGTCTGTCCCCTGCATGGCTACATCACCAGCTGGAGTCCCCAGTAGTCATGTACCACCACATTTGTGAGGATGTCATAGAGCGACTTCTTTAGCTGGGAGTGCATGGATGATAGGTGCATTGAGTTTTTCGGATAGTGCTATGATCTGCTCATCGGCACCTCTAGATCATCTCCCGATGAGTAGCATTGGTTTTTTGGAGTTGTTGATCACCTCAGCAGCACGGACCATTTCTGTATGTGGAGCGACTGTTTTTCGTCAGTTTCATCGTGGAGTGATTGGGTGTTTGGGTATTTTGCTCAGAGAGATATCTATGGGGATATTGAGATGAGCTACTCACTGATGTGTCAGTGCTGCCTTGCATGCATCTGCTATCAGACGCGGAAACTGTTTTGGGCTCACTGCCATTTGATTGAATACCGTTACATCATCAAACAATTTGAGATGATCAATTTCTTGAAAAAAATCAGATCCAAGCAGATCGGTAGATGGCTGACCAGAGATGATCAGCATCGGTGCCCTATCCATCTTGGCGTCATATGCACCATTGAGCAGATGTATCGCTCCAGGTCCTGAGGTACCCATACAGACTGTGAGCTCTCCAGTGAGCTTGCCATAGCAACTACTCGCCAGTGATCCAGTCTCCTCATGTCTGACCTGAACAAATTCTATCTGATCCTGCACCCTGATCGCATCGATGATACTATCTATCGCATCTCCAGGTATCCCAAAACAATACTTCACTCAATAAGCTGACAAGGTATCTATAATACTATGCGAAACAGTGTATGACATCATATTATTAATTATTAATTATTAAATTATCAATTATTCACTGTGTCCATAATTTTGCGTTCTTTCAAACTGCTCTAGTCACTGCGCGAGACGCTCTGACATGTCTGGGACTTTTTTCCAGCTCGAGACGATTTTTCCATCTATGAGCTGATGGAGGTAGTTTTGTGCATATGATGTATCTAGATCTAGATAGTCTGATCTATAGTGTGCGCCTCTAGATTCTTTTCTTTCTAGAGCTCATTTGCAGATCAGTAGTGCTAGATGTATCACCGATCGCAATCTATTGTATCACACAGTATTGGCATATGTGGATCACTGATCAGTAATTCATTTGTCCAAAAATGCTTTGCGCGTCTGTTCTAGTGAATCTTGGAGCTGGAGCAATTCATCTTCTACTCTCACGATACCAGCGAGCTCCCAGACTTGTTTTCTTACATATTCCATAGTCTCATCCAGATCTAGTCATCACTCTCAGATCACTATTGATGATCTCGCGTCTGATGTATCAGAGTGGGTGATTTCTTTACTCTCTTCTTTGCTATCTTCTTTATTCTCTTCTGCATTTTCTTGTCTCATCAATATAGCTTCAGCGACTTTTTTGCCAAATACCATGGTCTCCATAAGACTGTTTCCACCCAATCTATTGGCTCCATGGACTCACATGGTACACTCTCCAGCTACCCAAAAATTTTGTATACCTGTCTCCATCGTCTGTGCATCAAACCATATACCACCCATAGTATAATGTGTGGTAGGAGCGATCTCTACTGGCTCCTGTGAGATGTCTACATTATTGTATTCCAATATCATGCTATGCATCTTGGGCAATCTCTCCAAGATATACTCTTTTGATTTGTGTGAAATATCCAAAAATACTCATCCTCTCTCTGAGCCTCTTCCTGCCTGTATTTCCATAAAATTAGCTCTGGCTACCACATCTCTGGTAGACAGCTCTAGTTTGATTGGATCATATGTCTGCATAAATCTCTCTCACTGGGCATTGATCAATAATCATCACTCCCCTCTCACTGCTTCGGTTACTAGTTCGCCATATTTTGATTCTGGATACAGCATCCCTGTGGGATGAAACTGAATAAGCTCAATATCTCACAGTGTCGCTCCAGCTCTGAGTGCCATACCTAGTCCATCACCAAAATTTTCTTTGTTTCTGGATGATGACCTCCAGTATACATTGCTATACCCTCAGATAGCAAACACCACATGCTCAGCAGCAATATGCACCTCCTCGTCTGTATTGCGATCTATCGCATGGACTCATGTGACTGTTTTTCAGTCCGATATGAGGTCGCATACATATGTATGCTCTAGATATGGTATACCCAACTCTTTGGCTCTGGCAGACATCACACGGATCATCTCCTTGCCAGTCTCGTCTCAGCTAAATACTGTCCTCCTATAGCTATGAGCACCAAAAAACCTCTGTGTCAAACGACCATCATCCTCACGATGAAAATCTGCTCATCGACGCAAAAGATCACCTATCGCATCTGGCGCATGATCTGCTAGCATCTCTACCAGATCAGGATGAGCAAGCTCCACTCACTCACGAAATGTATCCACCGCATGGACCATAGCAGTGTCTTCTGGATCCATAGTATGCAACGCTGCATTGATACCACCTCTTGCCTGTGTGGTATGCGCATCATCAAAAGCCCTATCTCATACGAGCAAAATATCTTGCACTCAGTGTTCTCGTAGATGTATCGCACAACGTAATCAAGCTCATCCCGAGCCCACAATAACTATCTGTTTTTGTACATGTTGCATGGTATACCAAAAGTATGATAAAAAAAATTAGTAACAAAAGTATAATCAGAGCACGTGATTTGCACAACTAACAAAATTGTTTCTTTGTTAGACGACTCTTAATTAGACTTATCAAGTTATTTTTACCTTATATTTTCATATCATATGAAACACTACTCTACTCAAGAAAAAGTTGTTTGAGCTGTACGTATCCTCCTAGGTCTAGGTATGCTCATTTTTGGTAATATGAAGTTTGGGGCTGATGCTGAGATGCAGGCTTTTGTAGGTGGTGCTGGACACTCCATTCTTCCATTTCTTTCTGTTGGTGCTTGGTTTTGGATTGCTACTATCGGTGAGATAGTCGCTGGTCTACGACTCCTCTCTGGTGTCAAAGGCGGAGCTATGCTCACCATTTTGATCATGCTCTTTGCCCTAAACGCAACATGATTTGCAGATCCAAAAGCTTGGATATTTCTCATAGCAGCAATAGCTGTGATAGTATTCAAATGAGGTGCTTGGAAGTGTGGAGCAAAATGATGTGGATGCAAAAAATGATCTTGCAAATGCAGTATGCAACAGCAACAATAAGAGACAGTATGTCATAGATAGTTACAAAAAGCAGAGAATACTCTCTGCTTTTCTTGTACAAAAAGAATTGTCTAATTTTGGATATACAATACTAGATTTGTAATTTTTTGTCATCACAGGTATACTTGTACTATAATCCTCCTCTTATACTTTTAGTTTTATATGGTCACACGCGATGCAGGGAATATTGGAACAAAAAAATATCACACATCTGGATCTAGAAAAGGTCGTACAATCCAGCAAGCCAGATACTGGATGTATCCCAAACTATATACCAGAACTTGAACATATAATAAACCACGATGATCTCGTACTAAGTGTGTCAGATATGGCAGGCAATAAAATAGAAATCGGAGATACAAAAAAAATGGTAAGTGCTCAATCACTGATCAAGGTATTGTTGTATGCCTACGCACTAGAACAGTGAGTGCATCGATACGATATATCAAACAATGAAGCGGTCTGACTCCCGTTCAATCAAGACCCTATTGTGACTGGATCGTCACAAGTAGCAGGACATGCGCTCAACAATGCATGATGAATATCATCCGCATCATATATCAATCAACGAGATGATTTTGTAAAATTTGTGAGGACATGTTGTGAAAATCAAGATATAAACGTGCTTCAAGACATATATGCATCAGAAAAAAGTCATCGAGAAAACAACCTCAAGCTCTCTGCATCTCTAGCTGCAGCGGGTAAGTATCCTGCAGATCGCATAGAAGAGGTGCTTGACTATTATACCAAAGCCTCCTCTTTGTGAATCACCGTCAATGATGCGCTACGCATCGGTATACTTCTGATGCAAGGCGGCAAAAATGATGCATGAGAACGCAAGCTACAACATGATACATGTGTATATGTCATCAATGCTATGAATAGTTTTGGGCTATATGACGAGTCGAGTCGCATCAATCTCATGGTGGCTGGCACCAGAGCTCTCGCTGCCAAAAGCGGTGTCTCATGACTTATCCTACGAGTCAATCCCTATGTCAGCACCTATGTCACACTTGGACATCACCTAGATAGGACTGGCAATTCTGTATTTGGTATACAGTGCGCACTGACGCTCAATATATTGTTGAGCAAAAAAGATGCACTCAGACTGGATCCTGATACACAAAAAAGAATGCTAGAACATTATATCCAAGACACAGAAAATTTTACCAAAAAAGAAGCCCTAAAAAGAATACAAAAAAAGGTATATTGCACGCATAGTTGCCTCCTCTCGCACGAGGACATACAAGCAATGTTGGACTCTCTCTCCACCGATCATCACAACATAAAAAAATATGTACACACCTGCTTTGCATCCTAACAAATCCTCATGCTCGAACAACAACTAGAACAATATTATCAACGACAAAAAGAAATTCAATTGGATGCGACCATTTGGAATGTTTTGGCAAACGATCAAAACAATCGTATGCCGCCTCAAGCACAAAAAACTAGAACCGATCAGATGAAACATATATCACAACACATCAAACAGAAATCCCAAAATCGAGAATATACCAGTCTAGTACAATACCTGTATTCACAGCTACACTTATTGGAGCCAAAAGATGCTCGTAGTGTGCAGCTCGCTCAGTGGTGAATAAATTTTTCACAAAAATTTACCCAAGAATTTACCGATAGTTTTGGTCAAGCAAAAAGTAAATCACTAGAAGCTCGAAAACTTGCAAAAGAAAATAATGATCGAGCATATTTTGTCCCATATCTACAGACATCGCTAGATCTAGCTAAGCAGTACGCGCGCATCTATGATCCATATATGGACCCATACAATGTATGGTTAGATGGCGGGCATACATGAATGAATAAAGAACAGTATCAAAAAATGTTTGAGCCGATCATAGATGCAAGCAAGCATATACTCAACAATACAGACGTCTCTCCACAAAATATGGATCTACATATCACAGAATACGACCAATCTGCACTATATGCACTCATACTCGAACTCATACAAAACATCTGATATGATCTCACGCAGTGAACATTTAATATCATAAAGCGACCATACTCCGAAAACTGTGGACCAGGAGATGAGCGTATACATATCTGAGCAGGCAAACCATTGCTGGAAAGCATATTGGCAGCATTGCATGAGTGCGGACATGGCCTTACAGATATGTTTATCAATCCAAGCTATCATTGGACCAATCTCCATAGGACCACCCCTATGTGAATACATGAATCACAGTCACGCACTTTGGAAAATTTTGTCTGAAGATCAAAACCGTTTTGTGTGTATTTAGAGACATTGTTGGAAAAATATTTTCCAGATCATGCGCCTCGAGATGCTCAGCAGATATACGCATACCTCAATCATATCTCTCCAGAAATCATTAGGACAAATGCAGATGAGGTCACATACAATATACATATATATATCAGATTTTTGATCGAACAAGAATTGTTTGATGGATCTCTGTCGCTGATGTGAGTGCCAGACAGACGAAATGAACTATACTACACACATCTAAGCGTCATGCCAGACAACAACAAAGAATGATGTCTCCAGGATCAGCATCGAGCATTGTGACTATTTGGATATTTTCCTGCGTACACTATCTGAAACATGGTAGCAGCACAAATGCGAGAAGTGTTTAGAATGCAACATCAAAACTGGTGAAACGCTCTGATGGAAGGAGATTTTTCTCAGTATTTTGCTCGATATCAGCATGCAGTATGGTGGCATGGCAATATGTATCACCCTACATCATTGGTACAAAACATCACATGAAATGTCATAGGTCCAGATGCATTGGTCAAATATCTAAATGAAAAATATCTCAGCATACCTCGATCTCCACACCCAACAGAAGATATGACCCAAGAGCGAGCACTAAATGAAGCGCTAATACAAGAAAGAACAGAATTGAAATCACAAGTGAAAAAAGTGATCGGAGATTACAAAAATACCTTTGATAGCTATCACAAAGAAATACATAGTGATCTGAGCTACATCCCTACAAGCATACAGATCGCCTCACAAGAAAGCATCACAGACATCTCTCAACAAGAAAATGCCGGCAATCAAAAACTGCAGTAAAAAGTAGTAAGATATCTCTTTATGCTGTTTTATTGTTGGCAAAAAACCCTTACTCGAAACGCAAGAGACCATACCCTATTCAACAGCGCCATGTATTCCTCATTTCTAATCCATCAAAGCATCAAAATGCTTGGCAAGATCAGTATAAAATTTAGTGCGATACTTTTTGTCTTTTTCTGGAAATCGTATTCATGGAGCAGAATTTATCTCTAGGAGATAAGGCTTTTTGTCTTTGCTACATCGAGCAAAATCACAGGTAAATACGTCATTTTCTTGGACACTCAGCGCCTTGACG
>CALHCH010000057.1 GCA_937930555.1 Candidatus Absconditabacterales bacterium
GATGTAGAAAAAGCAATCCAAGCAGCAAAAGATGAGGAAGAGAGAAAGAAGCTGGAAGCTGAAAAAGCAGCACTAGAAGAGAAACTTGCAGCAGAAAAACTCGAAAAAGAAGCAGCTCTAGAGCAGGAGAGACAAGAAAAAATCAAAAGAGAGGCTGAACAGGCTGCTATCGCGCAACAAGAAGCTGAAATCCAACAGCAAGTCATCAGCGCAGAGGAGACTACTGACAAGCTGGATACACCTCCAGCACCAGACCCAGTCCCTGAGGTAGAGCAGGTAGTCATAGAAGCAGAAGAAACAACCAAGCAAATCAAACAGTTGGTGGAGTGCTGATCCAATAAGTGTCTACACAACGATAAGTGTCGATCTCTTCCATCCAATGCGAGTTGTGCACCAGATGACACAGAAAACGCTTGGGTGTGCAATGAGTGATATGTAGACACCAATAGAAGTTGTGTAGATCAGGCAACTTACGATGCACAGACCGCAACAAGAGGTACACAGCCAGCCAAGACTTCTACAAGCGGACAATACTATTTCAATCCATATAATGATGGGTATGCAAATGGCCGAGCAGGATGACACTGTACTCACTATGCTGGACGATACCGATGGAAGCACTATGGTATCATGACCAACTGGAGATGAAATGGTGGACAGCGATATCGAAATGCTAGTGCTGCTGGACGACAAGTAGGTCAGACCCCAGAGGTGTGAGCAATATTTGTGTGAAGCAGTGGTAGTGGTGTACGATCATCATACTGACACGTAGGTATAGTGACTGCAGTAGATCGAGCCAGCAATTCTATCAAGGTGTCTGATATGAACTATGCAGGTAGATATATCGTGACTGAGCGCTGGATGCCTATCAATGGTAAGTGAATGATAGGATATGTCTATCCAAGAAAAAAATAAACAAAAAGCCATCTTCAATGTATGAGGATGGTTTTTTTAAAAATTTGACATACGAAAAAAAGTATAAATTATAGATTGCAAAAAGCACAAACTTTCCTATGTTTATTGCTTATCTTACAAGATACATACTGTTGCGTATAATGTCTGTATATGCAAGCATACGAGCTGCAATACAGTGGCCCAAAAAAATAGTAGAATCTACCTTTTTTGTAAAATTTTTGTATAACTGTGATGCTACAATATTATAAAAAATTTAAAAAACGATGGAGAAAAAAATCGAGAAGCAATGCTGCTGCTCGTAGGTCTTCCAAGATCCCGTGATATGCTTCTACGCCACATCGCAAAAAAAATAATAAGCTAGTGCAGACTGGTTCAAAATCTGCCACATCAGCATGGTCGTTCAAAAAAGATGATAGTCGCTTTTGGGTATGGATGCGACTATGAGGTATGTTTATTTTGCTTCCTTTCCTGATTTTGAGTGTTTGGTTTTATCTCAATGTTATCAAAGAGTTGCCAGATATAGCAGATATAGAAAACGCTGATTTTAATCAGACCACAGTAATCACTGATAGAAATGGAGTTGAATTATATAAATTGTATGAAGAAAATAGGGACTACATAGATTTTGATGAGATTTCTGAAAATTTTGTAAATGCGTTGGTGGCTACAGAAGATCAGAGATTTTGGGACAATCCTGGTGTAGATCGAAAAGGTATTATTAGGGCAGGTATCACCGATATTAGATACGGTAAAACCCAATGATGATCTACTATTACCCAACAAGTAATCAAAAATATTCTCCTCACTCCAGAAAAGAAAATCACCAGAAAGCTAAAAGAGATAATACTCGCGGTCAAGCTTGTAAATTTTGTGAAAGACGACATAAGTAGTACGTATAAGGATCTGAGTTCTAGTGAAGTGGACAAGAGAGTAAAAGAGCATATACTGGAATTATATGCAAACTACATCTTTTTGTGAAACAATGCTTACGGTATAGAGATTGCCTCACAAAATTATTTTGGGGAATCGGCAAAAAATCTATCAGTATTGCAATGAGCTATCATGGCTGGTATCCCTCAAGCGCCATCTAGATACGATCCGTATACCAATAGAGCTTTGTTGATGTGAGGGATCACTATCACAAACAAAGATGCAAAAAACGATGACACGGATCTAGTCGATATACCAGACAATGTGAGATCTCAAACCATAGTAGAGATCAAAGATAAGATATCCACTGCACAGATGTGAAACAAAAGAGATGATAGTAGGCTACTTTCGTTTGTGACGTGATTGCTTGATTTTTCTTTGGATGTATGAGGAGAGACATATGATGTGGAGTATAATTTATGAAGAAAAGATGCCGTGCTAGCTAGAATGTTTGAGATGTGATATATCACAGAAGATGAGCTCAAAACCAGTTTAAAAGATGCGCTAGATTTAGAATTTAATCGCAAACCAAGAGAAATAAAAGCTCCACACTTCGTTTTTTGGGTAATAGAACAATTGGAAAGAGAGTATGATCAGGAGGTATTGCGTACGTGATGATTGACTATCAAGACATCGCTAGACTATGATATTCAAAAACTAGCCGAAAGTAGTATCACAGACAATAATTGAACTTATGCAAAATATGGAGCAGATAACGCCTGATTGTTGTATGTAGATAGCAATAATGGTGATGTGCTAGCCTATGTGTGATCCAAGGATTATAACAACGATGCAATAGATGGACAAGTAGATATGGTCCAAGCAAAAAGACAGCCTTGATCTATTATCAAGCCACTACTGTATTCATTGTGATTTATGAATATGAAGCTAACAGTAGATAGTCCTATCTATGATATACCGCTCAAGATATGAGACAACGAACCACAAAATGCTGATGGTGAATTTAATGGACTTACAACTATCAGACAGGCACTGGCGAGCAGTAGAAACATCCCAGCAATCAAGATGTTTTTGAGTGTATGATGAGAGACGATCTTCAAAGATTTTTTGAGAAAAATATGATTTGAAAATCTTATCATGAATAGGGATTATTATGGATATGCGCTGGGATTGTGAGCTGCAGAGACTCCTATGATGGAGATGGCAAATGCATATACCCACCTAAGCGCTATGTGAAAACCTGCTGTGATAAACCCTATACTGGAAGTAAGATGAGCTGATGGAGCTATTTTGTACCAAAAAGAAATTGAACTACAAGAACAGGTAATACCAGGTTGAGTAGCTTATCTTCTACGAAGGATTTTGTCAAATAAAGAGAATTTTCCTGAATCTTGGAGAGCAAACTTCACGATCCCAGGCGTCCAGATTGCCACCAAAAGTGGAACAACAAATATTGTGCAGTGAGAAAATAAACTACCTAGAGATGGTTGGATGGCGAGTTACACACCATCCAAAGTATTGATGCTGCGATGATGAAATACAGATGGCTCTGCTATGGCTGCTGAGGCGTATTGAGGTTGGCTCAATAGCCCATCACGAAAAACATTTTTGACAAGAATGAAGAGTCAGCAGTATATAGTAAACGAAACCGCACAAGAGGTAGATGTAAAGAAAGTGAATATATCTAAACTTTCTTGAAAACTCGCTAATGTCTCTACACCATTAGTATTTATGCAGGAGTCGCTGTGATTTATACATTCACTACCTACCGAGTACGACAATCAAGTAAATAGCTATCAAGTAGACACGTTGTGTTTTGGTAAACCTTCTGATCTTACTCCAGAATCAGACCTGTCTACAGCTTGGTATATTAGGCCGCAGACGATGATGCCTTGAAATTTTGATCAAGATGATGTGCTGACTCGACGAAAAAATGGCGGTACATCTAGATATTCAAGTTCTGGTATATTTAGCTTGAGCCCAGGACCAAATGCGGAATGCCAAGAAAGAGCTTCTATAGCTCAATTGTGAGAAATTACTATGGAATTGATGCAGCCGGTAGAGTGACAACAGGTGACCAAAAGCTTTTCTATACGACATCAGACAACTTCTCCATTTGTGATTACAGATATGAAGTTGTACTTGTGAGATGTTGAGTTGAGTACGATAAGCTACAACAAAGAGTGACCTATAGTGGATATTAGAGATATTACCTTACCTGCCGAGATACAGCCTGGAGAATACATACTCAAAGCAGAGATATTTGATGAAAAATGATACAGCGATTCCAGATCAGTTAAGTTAGTTGTGTGAGATATAAATTCTGACAAAACTCCGCCATATCTCATAGAAGACAAAATAAAAGTAACCCCAAAATCGGATGGATCTTATGATATCGTTTTGTTGTTTGGAGATGACGCATCAAGTGTAAAAGACGGTAGACTCACTATCTGATGAGAGTTAGTACATACGTTTGATGGAAATATAGCAAACTTTAGCACCGTATCAGTGGGTACGTTGGAGTATGAGGTATTTGATACGAGCAACAACAAAGTAGAATGAAGTATAGTAATACAGTGAGCTCCAGAACCAGAACCAGCTCCAGAACCAGAACCAGCTCCAGAACCAACTCCAGAACCAGAACCAGCTCCAGAACCAGCCCAAGAAGTAGATAATATAGATCCCCAATGAAGTGTGCCAGATGGATTGGATGATATCCAGCTGCCAAACAATGATACACCAAGGATATCTCAGGAGGAGATAACAAATGTAGTAAACGGATTGTTTCCTAGTGAGCCAGTACAAGTAGCTCCACAATAGACTTCATTATTTTCTTAATACCAAAAAACTATTTCTACTTCCTTTTCGAGAGAAAGTTTTTTTTCATTCCTGTGAGATGTAACATATCTCTTTGAGAGAAAAATTGCTGAGTTGGACAAGTTTTTTTAGTTCTGCACGAGTAAACATATGATAGTATCTATCATAGCTATGATTATTTTCTTGATATTTTTTGTCTTTTCGTGGGATAAGTACATCGTTTCGATCTCGATTTCACAATGTGATGAGATATTTTCAGAGTGCTTGCAAGATGTGTTTTTTGTATTTTTGGACAAATCGATCAGAGTAGGATCGATTGATGAGTATTGCTATTCATCAGTAGTTTAGTGCTCTATACATGTTTTGGAGTGCAAGCAGTCTAGCGCTATCAGTACTGAGATGATGAAATGATGCTAGACAGAGTATGACATCCAAGCTTTGTTGTGACTGCTGACTGAGTCGTGATGACATATCTTGTTGCACAAAGCTCTTACTAGGATATAGAGTTTGAGCTTGTTCTATCATCCCTTGTGCTGGATCCACGCCTATATACTTATAGTGACTATATCCATTGAGACCCAATCGTTCAGATACTCTTCATGATCCGCATCATAGATCTACCAAAGTAGGTGATGCTGATGATGTATCCTTAGTTTGTGCATCTAGATAGTATGTTATATGCTCTAGTTCTGGTCGTTTGTGAAAAGATCTCGTATGGTGAAAATGCGAGGCTTGAGCTGTATAACATTCATTGAGTTGATCTTGCAGGTTCATAGTAGATTGATTGAAAGAGTATAGTAATTAAATTATACATTAAGAAAGTAGTATTTTTATCACACAAATATATGGTGACTCTAGAACGAATTGAAACAAAGTATTTACTACCTAGTCTTGAGATGTCTGTATGTACTGATTTTATAATTTACAGACTATGTCATATAACATAATCTACGCAGCAAAAAATCATCACTGATTACCATCTTTGTTGTCATCAAGTTTTGCCGAGTTTCATCGTTGTATCATTTGTTCTATTGTAAACTCTTTGGACTCTCATTCGATGTGTATTTTTTTGTTGTCTAGGAGATAGAGAAATATCCCTAGCGTGATGCGCACATCGTTTTTGCAGTATTTCTTGACCTTGCTTAGTGCTTTTTTGTCTCCTGTTCTTTTGTACAGATTTAGTAATTTGGAACCTTCGGCACCAGAGTCCAGCGTCTTGCCCATACTCACGAGAGATTCAGCTACTTTTGTTAGTTTTAGTCTTTTTCTAAGTAGTTTGTACAAGAGGAGAAATGGATCTATAGATTTCATATTGAGGATGTCTAGTTCTGCTTGTCCATATCCGCAGTTGTGTATGAGTACTGGATTGTCAAATCGGATCTGATTGTATCACACGATCCACCCGGGATACTCGAGCAGATAATCACAATACCTATGCATACTGGTGTTGTCTATATAGTTGTACACGAGTCATTTGGAGAGATCGTGCGTAGACACAGAGTACGCCATCTCAAAATACTGATGCGAGATACCCTCGCCATCATATGTCGTCTCGATATCATATGTCACAAAAGGCTTGTCTTGTATATATTGCAATTCTCACTTGATGCATTTGGAAAACAATCACTCGATGATTGTGAGATTGTCATTGGAGATCTTGTCTACTTGCCTCATATTTTTGAGGAGATTATGTATCTTATTTATTCCTTCATCATCCAAGATGCATTCGATCTTGTCTTTTTCGTCCACAAAACGATAGGTCCCATCATCCAGCATCTGCATCCTAAACAACGGCCTCGTCCCATCCCAAAAATAATGAGAGCGACTATCTTCAAACACCTCTCTGAGAAATCATTTAAAAAACGCATGCCCCTTGCGAGTATACATCTTGTGTAGATTTTTGAAAAAATCAGTATTGATCTGTGTGAGCTCATCTACATCTAGACGCTTATACATATGCCAAATCAAGATAAAATATAGTACAAAAATACTTAGAAATCGGTATAGTGTCTGTGAGTATATGGAATTGGGAAGGAGACTCAAGAAATAAGATTTAAGAAGTGAGAAGTGAGAAGTAAGATTTAAGAAATGAGGCTTTATTTATATGAAAATTATGGATAGATGATTTGTTGAGATCGTGAAAAGATTTATTAAGCCGCTCAGTCAAATGAAATGATTGCGGTGGACAAGTTTTTTTGTGATGCTAAATCGACATCTTTTTGATCTTGCTACAGTGATAGCAACTAAAGAGGTATGAGATGCAGTAGAGCAATGAGATATGGATCGTATACAATTCGTATTCTCAGTATACCTTATTTTTTTTCTAATCTCTTATGTATTAAAATATTTGACCAGAGAGCGATGAGCATTGAGATCAAAATATGGTCTGGCAAAAATAATATGGAGAGATGTATATGATAAGTATTTTGCATTTGATATGAATGCAGTAGAGAGAACTGGAACGGGAAAAATGATGAACATAATCTCCAAAGGAAATCAATCTTGGGTTGATATGAATCATGTCATCCAATATACCGTTTCAAATATTGTGAGTAAGTTACTTATAGTATGATATCTTTTATTGCAGTTGTGATTGGTGTATACTATTATATTTATTATTTTGTTTGCCATATTGCTTCGAAGTAGTACCTGGATCTACAAAAATAAGGTTGAAAAATTGAGGCGTATCAAAAAGGATATATGAGTACGCAACTCTGGTCAAATGGTGCGTATGCTGATGAGCAAGATGGAGATATTGCAGACCAATCGTATCACTCAGGAGATAAATAAATATGTTGAGATGGTAGCTCAACAAGAGTCTATTGCAATGAAGAATATGAAACGAGTATTTTGGATGTTCAATACTTCTCTGATTGTAGTACATGCTTTTTTTCCACTGATTATAATATATGTCATTCTGTCTCTTAATAGCTGAACATTTTCTTACGGTATGTTTGTATGACTCTCTGTAGCAGCTGGAACTCTTGGACAATTCATCTTGAAGACTACTGATGCCTACAAAAAAATTATTGACTACTATGTAGATGTAGAAAAATTGCGAGATACTATAGATAATACTCCTACTATTATTTGATATGAAGAGTGAGATGATTTTACTTTTGCTACATGAAAAATTGAAGTAACATGATTGGAATACGCATACAATACTGACAAAGTTTTCTCAGATTTTTCTCTCATTATACAGTGATGAAAAAAGACTGCACTGGTGTGAGTCTCATGATCTGGTAAATCTACACTGGTCAAACTCATAGCGTGATATCTCAGACCTGATAGTGGATCTATCACTGTAGATGGACAGGATCTGACAGATGTCTCTCTCAAATCATACTACAAGCATATATGATATCTTACCCAGGAGCCGAGTGTGTTTGATGGGACGGTATGGGAAAATCTGACCTATGCTATAGAAAACCCTCACCCCGACCCTCTCCCAAACACTCCTCGTACCTCGTCGTTGGGAGAGGGAGATGTTGACGATCTGATGAGGAGAGTGGATGAGGCGATAGCACATGCCAAATGTGAGTTTGTGTATGATTTTCAAGATGGATTGGAGACGGAGATAGGAGAAAGATGAGTGAGACTCTCTGGAGGTCAGAGACAGAGACTCGCTATCGCCAAGATATTTCTCAAGGATCCAGAGATCATCATCTTGGATGAGCCGACCTCAGCATTGGATAGCTTCTCCGAAGAATGAATCACTGAAGCGATGCATAATTTGTTTGCCAATCGTACGGTGATCATCATCGCGCATAGATTGCAGACGGTGAAGGAGGCAGATGATATTATCTTGCTTGCAGATGGCAAGGTGTCAGAAAGAGGTACGCATGATGAGCTTGTATCGCAGTGAGGTCAGTACGCCAAGATGCTAGAGTTACAAAGTTGATTTTAAGTCATCCTTCCATATTCTATCTAACAGATGAAAAAGATATTTTTGTTGTGTGTATGTGTTATATGACTTACTACTGGTGTAGTGAGTGGTTTTGATGTGTTGGAGGATCTGAGTATACCGCTGAGTCCATCTGAGAGAGTGACGGATATAGCTGATATACTGACTGATAGTGAGGAGTCACAGCTCAATACACAACTCAAAGAATTTGACGAGACACACAATGTCGAGGTAGCCATCGTGACGTTACCTGAGCTGGGATGATATGCTATCGAGGAAGTGGGTATAGCGATATGAGATGCTTGGCAGGTGGGTAAGGATGGAGTAGACAGCGGGATCATCGTGCTAATGTCGTTGGATGAGAGACAGTGGAGGATAGAGACTGGGTATGGTGTGGAGTGAGATATACCTGACATCTTGGCTAGTAGATTGGGTGAGAGTATACTGGTGCCTGCATTTCGTGAGCAGAAATATGCAGGCTGATTTGCCAGACTCGTACAATCATTTTCTGATTTATTGGCAGGCGTGTTTCCCGGAGATCTTGGTGTCCCATTGGAGTTAGATAGATCGGTTATGACATTATTTTTGCTTGGCATACTCTCGTTTTTTATTGCTTCGGTGCTGAGATGAGTGTTTGGTGCAGATATGGATCTGAGATCCAAGGCTGCCAATATTTGACCACTTACCACAGGATTGTTTTGATTGTTGCTTGGAGGGACGCTTAGTGGAGGACTTGTATTGTTTGTGGCTATGACTTTTGTGTGGTCTATGGTGATGCTCGCTCAGCAGATGTGATCTTCTAGATCTAGAGATTCTCGATGATGATTTCAGTGATGATTTGGTTCGACAGGTGGTCGAGGGTGATGAAGTTTTGGCGGAGGATTTAGTGGATTTGGAGGCTGAAGTTTTGGTGGAGGATGAGCGAGCGGATCCTGGTAACACCAGAAACAAGAATACAGAAACAAGAAACAAGAAATATTTTTTTACTAACTATTATATAGAATGAATAGACTGACACAGCTAGAAAATCATAAGTGAGTAGTATCTGTGTATACCTATATAATCGCTGATGAGTATGTGCCTATCGTGATAGTCAAAAACGACAAAAAGCGAAGAGACCTCCCGGTAGAGTGACTCAAAAGGATTATCATCCTAACACAAGAAGAGGTCAAAGACTCTCATGATGTGTTTGCGTTACAATTTGTGCATATGCAGGCCAAGGCAGATCTAGTATATGGCAAGGATATACTCCATCAGATAGATGTAGACAGATGACATCTCAGACGCCATCTAGAATTGCTCCTACGTCAGATGATCATAGACTGGAGAGAGCTAGAGCTCGTACACAATACCTCTATAGGCAAATACGAGAGGAGATCGGTGCATGATCGTCTGGGTATATGATGTGCACATTTGTTGGGTATACCCACTGATCATGTATGGTCACATATAGATGATACACTAGGGACTGATTTTATCCATCAGGACCATATCGACGGTACGTATGATAACTATCTCAAACTACTATGATATATCGACGATCTAGATACTACCAAAAAGAAAAAAGAGAAGAAGAAGTCAAAAAAAAACTAAAAAATCGAAAGACTAGCTACCGAGAATTCCTTGTATTTTTGACTATAATTTGGATACTTTATATACCTTTAATTTATTATTATACACAATGAAAAATCTTTGAAAATGAACTGGCGGATTGTTGGCATTGGTGATATTGTTGTGACTCTGGGTGATGGGTCAGTACAATGGTCTGGTGAGTATAGACGAAGACGTCAATAAAGCATGGGCAAATGTAGAAGGTCAGTATCAGAGAAGAGCAGATCTCATTCCAAATGTAGTAGAAACAGTCAAGTGATTTGCTGATCAAGAGTTGTCCGTGTTTACTGATGTGGTAGAGGCGAGAGCAAAAGCTACACAGACAAACGTAAACATTGATGATCCTAGTTCGATAGCTGCTTTTCAAGAAGCACAAGGTGATGTAGGTAGCGCACTGTCTAGGTTGCTCGTGACAGTAGAAAACTATCCACAGCTCAAGTCAGATCAAAATTTTCTCGCACTCCAGACGGAGCTAGAAGGAACAGAAAATCGTATCGCTGTCGCTAGAGGTAGGTACAATGAAGTAGTCACAGAATATGCAAAAAAAGTACGTAGCTTCCCTGCAAATGTAGCTGCAAAGATCTTCTGATTTGGTGATAGAAATCAATTTGAAGCAGATCCTGGATCTGAGACTGCACCTCAGGTGGATTTTGGCGGAGATGAATAATTAAAAATTGAGTTGTTCGTCATCCAGAGGGAGGAACGACCGAAGGATCCAGGTATAGTATTGCATATGTGAGTCAGCATAGTTTTGAGATAGTCTATCTTACTATCAAATATGGTATGCTTCTTTCTCTTCATTTTTGCCATGATGCAAAAACGAAACAAAAAAATCTAGTCGGTCCGCGCCTCGAATAGGCGGCCGACGACCCTTCGTGGGCTGTCAGATAATGCGGAACGCAACGGTTGAGTATGCTTCGACTCTTAACTCTTAATTCTTAACTCTTAATTCTTTTTTATATGCCTGTATGGATTTTGTACCTTGTAGCACTGGTTGAGTGATATTCTACTCTGGCAGTGCAGATTATTGCGATGAGATTGGCTATACCTGTGGTGGGTAGTAGTATTGTGTTGACGTCGATATTTATGGGCATCATCTTGCTCGCACTCAGCGCTGGATACTGGAGTGGTGGTGTCCTTGCTGCTAGGATGAGTCATCAGTCTATCACCAAGACGCTGTGAGCTGCCTTGCTGTTTGCAGGTGTGCGATATGTCACTATTTCTTTTTGATTTGAGGTAGTATTGTTGGAGAGTTTGTTGGAGCATGTCTGATATATTGCGACTCTATTTTTGGTGTCTACGATACTTTTCTTTGTGCCGGTATTTTTGGCGTCACATACGATACCACTCCTGACCGAGCTACTCCCAGAGACATCCAAGGGTAAGTCCGCAGGCAAGATGTTGTTTGTGAGTACGATCTGATCATTTTTGTGATCTATTGTGACGAGTGTGGTATTGTTTCAGACTATAGGTGTGTATATGAGTGGATTGTTGGTGTGAGTATCTGTATCTGTGCTGGCTGCTATAGTGTATCGATATGCAGATCGCACACGAGCTATCATAGCAGTAGTGATCGCTGTATTGCAGTGAGTGGCATACGGTCTGATCAGATCGCCACAAGTAGACTGATATAGTCACGATAGTGCGTACCAGCATATCCAGATATATGATAGGGTATACGAGGAGCGTCCTATCCGTGTGTTTTCTCTCAATGATGCATACTCATCTGCGATATATACCGATGAGGAATGAGGGACTCCTTTTCAGTACATCAATGAAGCACTCGATATCACCAAGCAGCTCAAACCAAAAAATATCCTTGTGATATGATCTGCTGGATTTGTATATCCTGAGTTAGCTGCATTATTTCCATATGTGCATGATATAGACACCATCGATATAGATCCTGAGGTATTGACCGTAGCACAGGATGTTTTTTTGGAGCGTGACCTACATAGCAAGATTGATTTTTTTCCTTATTCTGGTAGATACGCTATCAATACTTTTTTGAAATCACAAAAATCATACGACCTCATATTTTTGGATGCATACAATGGGAAGTCGCTTCCTGACGAACTGGTGACAAGAGAATTTTTCTTATGAATAGATGATTTGCTTAGTGATGAGTGAGTACTGATAGCCAATATGATCATGGATAGTAATATGGAGTCGACTTTTGCTGACAAGGTATCAGCGACACTGAGCTCTGTCCGAGATGAACTATACATCCGCAATATCACCAACAATCCTAACTTTGAAAATGATAATTTTATCGTGAGTACAAGAGCGTTTGATGACTATATACCACTCAACTCGCCTGATGTGCAGATATACACTGACGATCTATCTACCGCAGAGGTGGATGTGGTGGAGATGTTATATGTGAGAAATAAGAATTAAAATTTTAGTTTTACAGATTTAGAATATGAGAAATCCATTTGAATGCCAATCTTGAAAGCACGATCCGGATAGTCATTGTTGTGTATGAGAATCCACTCGACTATGTTTTACGTCTTCATATATTTATGCTACAAGAAATTTAATTCTTATAGAGAAGAGCAATCCAGCTCCAGTTAATAATCATGTTATTCCTTTTTTATTAAGACATTCTATTGAGTTAATTCTAAAGAATGAGTTGCTTGAAAAATGTGAATATGATCGAAATGAGGTGAAGGAATGCAAACACGATTTATGAAATCTTTTGAGCAAAATAAAATGTGAAACAAATCTTTGGAATTACATATCAGAGGAAGAAATAATGAATTTTAGTAAGCATGATGCTTCGTCTTTTGAGTTTAGATATCCAATCAGCATGAAACAGAGTAGTACTTGTGTTGGTTTTTGTTGTTTCTCTTTAGATGTTTCAATGAATATAATTGATAGTCTAATTCTTTTTCTTAAAGCCGAGTATTCTGATAGATTCAATGAAATAAGTAAGTTTATCTTTAAGTATGAAAATGTCTAAATATGCCACCATCCAGTCCTACATCGACTCACTCACTCCAGAGAGACAATCAGCAATTTCTGTACTCAGAAAAATCATCAACAAACATATACCAGACTGATTTCATGAATGTATAAACTATGGTATGATTGGTCGGGTGGTGCCTCATAGTCTGTACCCAGATGGTTATCATTGCGATCCCAAGTTACCACTGCCGTTTTTGAATCTAGCGAGCCAAAAGAATTATATAGCTCTCTACCATATGTGAGTATATAGTGATCCAGATCTGCTGGAGCGATTTGTGGCTGAGTATGCAGATCGTGTATCGACCAAGCTAGACATGGGCAAGAGCTGTATCAGATTTAAAAAAATAGATCAGATCCCGATGGATCTGATCTGAGAATTGGTCTCCAAAATATCTGTAGCACAATGGGTAGACATATATGAACAGAGTAGAAGCTAATTTTCTAGTGACTTTTTTCCTTTCGTTATCTTTGTATAGAAATTTTGAATTTTCCATTTTTTTCTGTATCTATCAGGTGAATAACAATCTGGTGACTCTAATGATTACTTAGCATATATTTTTGTGGTTTTTTTATCTCTCATTTTTTGTATTGATGGATTTGAGCTTTGTATTTATGATTGTATGATTTAGTTTGGCTGCATACTCAGTGATAGCCAACGACAGTATCCAGACGCTTGGGACATTTTTGGAATCCAACAAAAAGATTGACCGATGGAAGCTTGCGTTGGCGGCAAGTACCATAGCAGTGATCGTGATAGTATGGAGTCGAGTGGCCAATGGATGAGATATCTCTCGAGGGAGACTCACAACCAAGGGTATACCATTTCCGGAGACGTTTACTATATGGCATGCATTAGCACCGTTGTGATTGATGCTGCTCACGAGATATGGTATACCAGTAAGCACGTCATTATTGATATTGAGTGTGTTTGCTACCAGTAGCACGATCACCAAGATGGTGAGCAAGAGTATGTTGGGATATGTGATAGCGTTTTTGGTAGCATATGTATTGCGATTTGGGGTAGTATGGGTGTACGAAAACCGAAGATGAAAAATAACAAGTGCATCACGATACGCCGCACTAGGCAAGATGGTAAACTGGCAATATCTTCAACGATTGTCCACTGGATATCTCTGGTCAGTATGGTTGATGCATGATATGGCAAATATCGCTGTATATCTCCCGCGTTCTCTCAATATATGGTATCTTTTGTTTACACTTGTGTTGATAGTATGATGACTGTTTTATATTTTTTGGAGATGAGGAGGTAAGATACAGGATGTCGTATCTAGCAAAAGCGATACCCAATATATCAAGGCAGCTACGCTGATCGATTTTGTCTATGCTTGTGTCTTGTTGTATTTCAAAGAGCTCAATAGTGTCCCAATGTCTACTACATGGGTATTTATATGATTGTTGGCTGGTAGAGAACTTGCACTATCTCATTTCAAAAATCACTGACTAGATCTCAAGGTGGTATTTCCTATGATCTTCAAGGATTTTGCAAAAGTTCTGTTCTGACTGATTATCAGTGTATGATTGGCGCTTGCGGTGGGAGCAGTGAGTGGTTGGTAGATTAGGATTTAGCATATACATCTACAGCTGTATATTTCACGTCAACATCAACTCCAATGTCTCGCAACATTTCTTGACACTAGGGAGGTGACATCTCTCGTGCGGTGAGTGAGGATCGAGTATCGTAGGACCAAACGATACTGCCTGAGCGTCAGGTCAGAGCTTTTCTGCTATGGCGCCACACTCTAGTCATGCATGATATGCTACGATCTCTGGAGCTTTGCCCAGTATGTGTTCGTAGCAGGATGCGGTATATGTCACCAATGCATCGTTTGGATTTTGTTGTCGTCATGGATATTTTGCTCTCACTATGACTGTAGATCAGATCTGCTCGTATGCTGTAGTGATATTGTGTATGGCCTCATCTAGCTGAGTCATTACTGATGATCTAGGTGCATAGGTGATCGCTATATGGTCTGGATGGGTTGCGAGCATTCCGATGTTTTGTGATGTCTGAACGAGTCCATCTATGCTCTCACTCATACTGATGACTCAGCTGGGTACTGAAGTGATGACCTGGAGTGGTACTCGATGATTTTCTATTACTTCGCTATTAGTGAGTGTATCTACCGTCTCATCATCACAAGCTGTGATCTGTATATCGATACTCGACAGACCAAACTGCTCGCGAAGAGCAGTTATTTTTGTTTTGGCGTATCCACTAAATAGACTAAAATCATCTAGACTAAGTATGCAGGAGCAATGTGCTGGGATAGCATTGTCCGCTACTCATCCATCGATCTGTACGATCTCCGCATCACCAAAATACTGATCCACGATCTTGAGCAATTCTATGATTGCGTTGCCTCTGTGTTTGTGTATGTCTACTCAGCTGTGTCATCACTGCATCCCTATGAGTGAGACCTGATGCAGCGGTAGTCTATCTGATGATCTAGGAGATCTCGTGATCGGTATCTGGATATCCACTCTTCCTCATCCAGCAGAGCTGATACATATCTCTCCTTCGTCTTCGGTGTCTAGATTGATGAGGAGCTTGCCCTCTAGTATGTTGCCATCTAGCTGGAGCGCTCATGTGAGTCATTGCTCTTCGTCTACGGTGATGAGTAGCTCGAGTGGAGGGTGCGATACTGTGTCTGCTGCAGCGAGACTCATAGCGAGTCAGATACCATTGTCTGCTCAGAGCGTAGTACCATCAGCACTCAACCATTCTCACTCGGTGATCAGAGAAATCGGATCAGTGTCGAAGTTGTGTGTGCTCTCAGGATCTGCGACACAGACCATGTCCATATGTGACTGGAGGATGAGGACTGGCTCGTTTTCTCTCCCTGGCGTGGCTGGGACGACGATCACGATGTTTTGTATCTCATCCTGACGAGTAGTGTATCATTTTGATGTTGCTCGATCTAGGAGTCGAGCTCTGATTTTTTCTTCTTTTTTGGAGCATCTAGGAATCTGTGCTATCTGGCGGAAGTAGTCCATAGTGAGGTCATACATAGTGATCAGCAAATTGAAAAAACAAAAATTTCAAAAAAACAAAAGTTGCTACAAATCGAAAATACTCGCTTGCACACGTATTGCAAGCAAAGAGCTCAAAGGAAAACCTTTGCTCTCTTTGCAGTGGGTATGATCGCATATATCTCTATGCATCAGATCATATGAGATCCGCCATGACTACCATCACTGATACTGCGTACACCTCGCTGGGGAGGAGGAGATGGGATATCTCCATTTGCTACCGCTTTAGCGAGCAGAGCATCTAGACGCTGTTTGAATTGGATGTAGTCACGCATTACCTTGTCCTGATTGATAGGATGTAGGCTGAGATCTTCTGATCGATGCTTGAGAGATGCCACTGTCTGTGACAGATATACCAACTGCTGTACTCGTTCTTTTTTGTTCATTGTGTTTGTGTTTAATGTTTTCATGTCCAAATTTTTTTATGTTTATAATTTTATATATGTGTAGAAGCAGTAAGAGTGTCGCTATATAGTAAAAAAATCCCCCCAGAGCTCGTGTCTAGGAGGATTTGTATCTACTATATGATATACGATCTTATATACGTTGCATATCACACGTGCTTGCACAAATCCCCACTAGCCAATAGCTAGTATGTTTTGGAAATCTTCTGCAATTGAGTGTAAGTGATGCCATAAAGTGAGTATATATTCAAAACTACTTCTACCTGTAGTACGAGTGAGGAGCTATTTTGTGACAAGAAGTTATCTTTTACTGTTTGATCATCTCCTCAAACTCCAATCCTGTCTCCTTGTGTAGCTTCATCAAAAACATCGTGAGTGCCACTGTCATGATGAGTGTCGCAGGCAATGCTATGGCTGGGAAACTCAGACCTGTAAGTCTTCCTATCTCTTCATTGAATGCTTGGGTACCAGATGGGCTCGTGACGATCCAGGTAGCTAGGAGATAATTGAGTATCGTAGACAATGCAAACGATGCGATGATCCATCGAGTCAGACGTCTGATACCATCGTGCCAGAGGTGCATTTGATTTTTGAGTTTTTCAAATATTTTGTCCGTGTCCAACATACCTAAAAACATCTTCTCGACAAGATTGTGTCAGGTGTATAATGAGCCCAGGAGCACGAGTCAGATGATGCCTGGGACCATTGCTTCTTTGATGGCGACTCGCTCGGTAGGCAGCTGGAGCAATCATATACCACCAGTCATAAATACCGAAAATAACCCAAGTCACGAGACGAAGCTTCGTGAGCCTTGCTGTCTCCACTCTCGGAGACCATAGCCGAGTGGGAATGCAAGCGCTACGATGAGTCACCGTGTGGTACCCAGGTATTGCTCACCAGAGAGCTTGGTGAGGACGAGCATCGGTATGATGATATTGATGATGAGTGAGAGTCGTTGGGATTGTTGTTTTTGCATATGGTCGATTGATCTAGAGTGTATAAAAAACTTTTTAGCAGTCATCTTGAGTGTAGTGAAGCGGAATCGAAAGATCTATTTTTTTATCTCTATATGGTTGAGATTTCTCCACTCCACTTCGTTGCGGTCGAAATGACATAGTAATATACTATCTATTTTTGATACAGATACACCTTACTTTTGGTTTCTATATTAGAGAGTATGTGTATTGGTTTTCGATCTGGTAGAGGAAAGGAGTTGACAATGACTATGGTATGCGGAGAGAGATGTGTATCCAGTCGAGCTTGTATTCTAGGCATCACAGCAGGCATCAAAAATATATAGATGTAATCATATCATGAGATATCTGTATCAAATATATCTCATTCTGCTAGCTGTATATGAGATTGGTTTTTTTGAGCATTTATCCGATTGCCGATGGTGATAGCTCGAGGATTGTTGTCTACTCATACTAGCTGAGCACAATCAAAATGCATATCAAAAAATCTCAACGCCGAACCATAGCCACATCCTAGATCCAAAATACGAGCTTGATCTTTTAGCTCCAACTGATCTTGCATTAGCTGTTTGTGCTTGGCAAAAGTATTGAGCGTAGGAACTCAGTGGTTGCGTCTATCTCTGCGTATCATAGATACAAATATCCAGACGAGATAGATGAGTCAGAGTATGGCTCATATGAGTAGTCAGATTGAGATGATTTGTTGTCCGATTTGCATTGTTGTAGTATAGATATCTTGTGTGTAATACATATAGTTAGTGGACTTTATTCACTACGATATATGGCATCCACACTC
The DNA here is from genome assembly GCA_937930555.1 of Candidatus Absconditabacterales bacterium. Taxonomy (GTDB): domain Bacteria; phylum Patescibacteriota; class Gracilibacteria; order Absconditabacterales; family Absconditicoccaceae; genus JAHDCT01. The sequence continues at coordinate 18,337 of CALHCH010000057.1, forward strand.
TGATCCAAATACAATCACTATCTGTGATATGGTATTTCATTTTTTAGAGGACTCAACTTTAGTGTCCCTATATGGTCATTTTTCTTGGCTGATTTTTTGTGATTTAGTTTTGCTCAGGCAGCTACACTGGGCGTGATATCTATGATCACAAGCATGATATTTGAAGTGCCGAGTGGGACACGAGCTGACATATATGGCAAGAAAAAGATTTTACTTATAGGTTTGGGTATATCGATATTGTCTGCAAGTACATATCTTTGGGCAGAGATGTATTCTGTTTTTGTAATTTCTGAGCTTGTAAGATGATTGTGAATGGCAATGATATCAGGATGCCTAACGCCACTTATGTATGATCGATATGTGTCTAATAATATAAAAGAAGAGTTTAATGTATATTCTCGTAATGCTCATATGGCTATTATGCTTGGTAGAGTGATAGCTACTGGCGTTGCAGGATACATGTTTTTGGTTGATCCATACTTACCATATATCGGTATTTTGATTTCACTAGTGCTTCGATTTGTATTAGCTTCAGTATTGGATGAGGTGAGAGTCAAATCTATCGATACAGCGATTCCATCTACACTAACATATATCAAAAAATGATATACAGATTTTATGTCTGCGGATAGTGGTAGACTTAGGTATATCTCATTTTTCTTTCTTTGATGATTTGTGTTTGCAAATCTTATTTGGCTTGTCTATCAACCTCTGTTTACAGATATGTGATTGTCTATATCTGCTTTGTGAGTGTTGTATGCTATTGCATCACTACTTACCCTGATAGGTTCTCGACTTACCAAATATCTGTATGACGGCAAAAATTATCCCAAACGTATTGTAGCTACATTCTTATGATTATTGTCACTTGCTTGATTATTATTACTTGTCTTACCTGGACTTCGAAAAGTATCTGTGCTTATAATTTTGCAAATCACCTTTGGTTGGTTTGGTCCGATAATGGATGTATACATAAACAAAAATGTCTGATCAGAACAGAGATCTACGGTAAACTCTATGGTAGAATTACTAGACTCTAGCACAATACTCATCTGATGAGTGCTTGCTGGATACTTGTTTGATTATTTTGGTCTTGGTGCTGTATATCTATCGTTGGCTATATGAGGATGAGTATTGTTGGTGCTGTTTGTAGTATTTGGACCAAACAAGACTATAGTGTAGCCAATATCATAGAGAAGATTTATCTTTGTTGGAAAAACTGATGAAAAAGAAAACGTGTATTATACTTGATGGATCGTGATTTGTGTTTCGTGCGTACTATGGGATGCCGCCGCTGGAGGATGCAGAAGGTCGTCCAGTGCAGGCTATTTTTGGTTTTTTTCGTATGTTATTCAAACTTATGCAACAAAAGCCTGACTATTTTCTCATAGCGTGGGATAGTCCCAAGCGTACGATTAGGAAGGAAAAGTTTGAGGAGTATAAGGCAAATAGGACCAAGCTGCCTGATGAGTTTAAGTATCAGATGTGAAGCATCAAGGAGCTGGTGGAGGAGTGTGGTATACCATATCTGGAGAGGCCTGGCTATGAGGCGGATGATATCATCGGGACGGTGGTGTGACAGGATGACGATATCCACTATCAGATCGTCTCTGGCGACAAGGATCTCAAGCAGCTCATCACACACAATATTGTGATATACGATGGACTCAAGGATGAAGAAACCAATCTGGAGAGATTTCGTTTGGATTTTGGGTATGAACCACCGTTGATCGTTGATTTCTTGTCATTGGTAGGTGATGCATCTGACAATATCAAGGGTGTCGCTGGTATCGGTGCCAAGGGCGCGGAGAAGCTCGTCAAGACATATGGCTCACTGGATGAGATCTATGCTCATCTACACGAGATCAAAGGTGCGACACATACCAAGCTCACAGAAGGCAAAGATAGCGCCTATCACAGCAAGGATCTGATCCAGCTGATGGATGTGCCAGATCTCGAGACATACGACCTTCAGTCAGCAAGAGTCTCATTGGATTTCTGACATATACAGTCTACACTGGTAGACAAACGAAAATTTGCAAAACTAGAAAAATCAATAAAGGAACTTAAGAGAGAAATAGATGGGGGTGTGCAGTTGGGGTTATTTGGGTAGAGAAGACTTATGCATGGAGTAGTCCAAATAGCCATAGTGGTATACTATGAGATGATCAGTGCATATCATCTCTCACCACATACCCATGCTCCTTTCAGACAATTTGCTTACTTCATTTGTTGGGTCATCATATCTCAAAATACAGTTCTTTGCCAGCATGTAGCACTGTATAGTCTCACTGACTAGGAACAGCTATATCTACTATATCCAATCTTTTTATGTGAGACAAAAATATAGATTCTCTTACGGATCACATGTTGGGGTGCGGATGATATAAATGATATAAATTTGGATTACCAAACAAGATTTTTACCTGTTTTCTGATTTTGTCGCTCAGTGTACCATGTTTGTGAGTGATGTGCAATACACCTATCTCTCAGAGGTAATGCAGAGCATTGTCTACTAGATTTTTATCCAATCAGATTTTTTTGCTTAGAGAAAGAATATTAAGGTCAGATGGTTCTGAATGAGCGATAAAATAAAATAAGTTACTCAGTTTTTGAAGACTCACTGTCTGAAAAGAGGTTATATTTGGCAGATCATGAGTGATGATTTGCTTGAGCGTGTTTGATAGTTTGGATACAAATGATGCATGGCTGGATCATATGCTGTATGGATAGCATCACTGTTGCTGATATTCTAGCCATAGCTGCTCTGAGACGTCTCATATATGGCGTGCAGTGATGTGTGTAGCATCATGCAGGATTTCATCTAGAGTATACCTAGGTAGCAATATATCGTGATGCAATGCCAAAAATTCGGAAAAAGTCAGCGGCCAAATCTTGATATGATATATTCTTCTAAACAGATTTGCTGTATTGTTGTGCAATGCAATGGATGAGGATCCAGAAAACACTACTTGTAGATCGGGTAGACTGTCAATAATATTTTGTAGCTCTCTAGATCGATCAGCAATACCAAATATCTCATCTATATACACTCTTTTTATCCCAAACTCTTTTTGTACATAGTGTACAAAAGCAAACAATCAGTGGCTTGTTACCACATCTTGATTGGCAGAAAAATAGAACGCATCTTCATGCTTTTTTCTTTGTTGGAGGAGGATAGTAGTCTTACCCACGCCTCTTTCTCCAGTCATTCCCACGACTGACTCTGTTCGATCTATGTTGCCCACCACTTCTCTGTGATGTGTGGTATCTACTTTAGCGAGTAGACTTTTTTCTATCTCCAGGAGCATGTGGTATTCATTTCTCATTGTGTTTGTATGCACATAATAAATACTATCTATGTGATTATAACAGAAAAGCTCGTTTTTTGCAAGAGATTTATGAAACTAGAAAAATCAATAAAGGAACTTAAGAGAGAAATAGAGGGGGTGTGCAGTTGGGGTTGTTTGGGTAAGAAACACACTACCACCACACCTTTTTCCAACCAATCCAGTATGCAATCACATTGGTAAGAAAGTGTCCTAT
>CALHCH010000058.1 GCA_937930555.1 Candidatus Absconditabacterales bacterium
GATTATTAGTTTTTTGTTGTTTTTTCTCAATTTATTGGCGATATTGAGCTACAATACCAATGTGTTTAATGATACGGTGAGAGAAAAGCTAGGTATCTATCTATATCTAGATGATGCAGAGGCTGCAGCCGATCTAGTATATGCCGAAGCCATAGACATGAAAAGCAAGCTCGAACAATCAGGAATGAGAGTACAGTTTTATTCCAAAGAAGATGCATTTGAGATACTGGAGGATAGACTGCCAAATGTGATAGAAAATTTTGAAAAATATGGGATAGACAATCCCTTGCCGCCTACGATGTATGTGCAGTTTAATGATGAGGAGGAGTATAGTAGGATGAAGGATATCGTACTGGATCATGAAGACGTAATCATGAATCTGGATGATCTAGAATCTGACGGATTTACGTTTACGCAACAAGAGAGGAGATCAGCCAATGTGATCAATCTCACCAACTTCTTTACCAATTTTTGATACTTTTTGATCTGAGTGATTGTGATTATTATTATAGCATTTTTGTTGTTTGGACTCAAGCTGACGTTTTATCGTTTTCAGGAGCAGATCGCAGTAGAGAAGTTGCTATGAGCGGATTATTTTCATATCAAAAAACCATTTTTGATCATAGCATTTGTGGTGCTTGCTGCCGCATTTGGGCTGATGTTGCTGTATTTTGTGTGATTTTTTTCAGTATTGGATGAGTACTTTCGTAGTGTGTTTCAGGTAGCAGTGCAGGACTACGCACTCCCATCATCTCATATATGAGCATTTTTGATAGAGGAGTTTGTGATACTGACGGTATTGAGTTTATTGTTTACGATGTGGTACCTGACGAGTTTGATTAGGAGGGTGTAGACTGTATCACCCCATTTTCTACTACCTCATCACCATAATATATTACTATCACTTATCCTGGGGAGATCATTTTCCGATTACTACCTGATCCTATATATCATAATCTGTCATATCCAGCTCAGGATTATGTCCTTTATCTGAAAGAGCATTTTTGATTCTCCCTTTCTTATTTTGAATTTCCCTATACTGCTTTTCAGCATTAATTCTAAATTCTGGATCACCAAATCAGCATGGTTTACCACTAAGCAGGGCTTTACTTGGTGTTATCTTTAGTTTTTCTTTAGGTTTAAGGCGTTTGGTGATCATCTTTGTGGCAAGAGAAGCTAAAATATATATTTAGTGTACATAAGTTATTTACAAAATCACCCCATTCCCAACTACTTCATCACCATCATATAATACCACTACTTGTCCTGGAGAGATCGCTCTCTGGGGTTTTTTGAATGTGATGAGGAGGTTGTTCAAACCCCCCTCGCTGGCTTCACTCAGCTCGACCCCCTTCACAGGGGGTGACAGTTCAGTTTGTTTGGAGACGTAGTCGTCTACTGTATCCACTATACACTCTTGATCGGCTTGCCTATATCTGATCTTGGCGTGACCAGATCGTGGGAGAGCAGGGGCGGTGCCACTGGTCCAGTGTATATTGGTCGCGATGAGCGATGAGTGCATGAGGTCGGTGTGCTCGTCCTTGGATACTACGACCGTATTGGTGTCGGTATTTTTGCTGATTACATATCGTGGTCATCAGCTGAGTCATAGACCTGTTCTTTGTCATATAGTGAGGAAGTGCGCTCCATCGTGCTGTCAGAGTACATTTCATTCTATATCTAGTATATTACCAGTTTTGGTCGGTAGCGCCTCTGAGAGAAACTGTTTGATCGGCACCTTGCCGATAAAACACAGTCACTGACTATCCTTGCGATCGGCATTGGGCAATCAGATCTGATGCGCGATATCTCTCACCTGATCTTTGGTGAGATCTCAGAGAGGAAACATTGCTTGGGAGAGTTGTGTTTGATCGAGGCCAGAGAGAAAATATGACTGATCCTTGCTATGATCTACGCCCTTGAGAAGTTTGAATTTTTCTTCATGGTTTTCAAATCCCCCTCAATCCCCCTTTATCAAGGGGGAGGCATGTTTAGTTTCCCTAATCACGCGTGCATAGTGCCCAGTCGCCACAGCATCGCAACCCAGCTCCAGCGCTTGCTCACGAAACAAGTCAAACTTGACGAGATTGTTGCACAAGACGTCAGGATTGGGAGTCACGCCTGCCGCATAGCCATCATAGATATACTGGATGATACGCTCGTGGTACTCAGTCACAAAATCAAAAGTCATAAACTGTGTAATACCCAAAAATTCAGCTACCTCACGAGCGACTTCTCTATCTTGTCTGGTCTGACAATGAGGATTATCCTCATCTGCATAGTTTTTCATAAAACCAGCTATGACGTCATGTCATTGCTGGAGGAGGAGATGTGCTGCTACTGCTGAGTCTACTCAGCCAGAGAGTCATAAGAGGATACGCACAAAAAAAGTTTAAAATATAAAGTGGAAAGCATAAAGTGTAGAGCATAAGGCTTATAGCTTCAACCTATTTGACAATAATATCGTCTGAGGATCACAGATCGATTTTGGAGACATTTTGGTAGCTTGTATAGTATTGTGATATGTCTAGGAGTTTGGCGAGCTGCTCATCCAGTCATTTATCTAGATGAAACAAAATCAGCTTGTTTTCGTAGGTGATATGAAATTTTTTGGCACCTGGATCATATTCTATATCTACGATCTTGGTACTATCTAGTATATCGGTAATATTGTCGATGATCTGCGAGAGTGTGGTATCATGCAACACAAAAAACAACCCCTCTAGTGAATCATACTCATCAGTATAGCTGGGTAGTCTTAGCTGAGTCGTACCTTCTTGTATACTATCTACCTGGTCTACTAGATAGGTGTTGTTGTCTCGGACGACTCGTAGATTTTTTTGATTGGTGATGCTGAGTTTGGGCTCGACAAATGTGACATCAGCATACACGACGCCGATTTGTTCAGTATTTGAGACATCTATATCTTGTACCAGTGGGTAGACTTCTTTTATCTTTTTTTGAAATTCTGATCAGCTTCAGGTGTTGAGGCGACGTTGGTTTTTGCCTAGTAGTGATGTGGTGAGGGTGTTGTACAGAGATTCGTTTCAGTAGGTGATGATGCTCTCATCAGATATGATCACATCTTGTATGATGTAGTTAGGATTTGCAAATCGATACCTATATCACCAGATACACACCACACTCACCAACAAAACTCCGGTGATTCGAAGTCACCAGATTTTGATATATTTATACTTTTTTTTCGCCTTATCTCGTTTGGACTTTTTCTTTCTTATTTTTTTGGGTTGAGTGGGTCCTGATGCGCGAGATGACAGAGATTTTTTGAGTTTGCGCCATCGTTTCATGTCCTGTGATACTACAAAATAATAAGTCGCGGTACTAATGCTATCAAAAGTCGTGTAAGTACTGCTCAAAAAATAATACCTCCAATGACTTCCAATACAGTATGTCCAAGCCTTTCTTTCAAGATATGTCTTACGGTTCTACTTTCTTCTGGCATTCATTGAAATATCATATAGTTGAGTTCTTTGAGTTCTTGAGTGATTTGGTTCAAAAATGTAGCATGCTGACCAGCTTCAAATCTAATATTGGCTGCGTCGTACCAAAACAAAAATGAAAAGGTAAACGCAAGTGCAAACTCCGATGAATCCACTCAGTATACCAGCAGCATCAACATCGTCACACTAGCCGCGATACCACTATGCACAGATGGAAATCCTCCCGACATCCATAAATGAGATCGGGATACCTTTTTTTCCACAAAAAAATCCACCACCAGCTTGATACACTGTATCGCAAATCCAACTCACAATGGGATCATAAATAATTTGATCATAGATCAGTCTATACCCAAATCGCTCTCATCTGCAACCTTATCTCTTGAAATTGTCATTAGACTTGCACCCAAAAATGAGTTGAAACTATTGCGCTGAATGATACAGTATCTAGCATGATTGAGTTGTGAATAGTGATATTTTCCTTACTGATTTTGATTGCTGGATTTATCTACTCATTGATGAGAGGTCGATGGGTGCTGTTTTTTGGTATATGCTTGATTTTGTTTGGGGTAGGGGCATTGTTTAGCGTGAGTATCCATGAGTCGTTTACTACCACGCTCAAGATGATCAATCAATGAGTGATGTCCGAAACATCCAACTATTTCTATTTTTTCTGACAAACACAAAAATTACTTCTTTGACTGTTGGCTAGTATTGTCACGTTTTTTGTACCGTGGAAGTTTATCAAAAAACTCCAGTATGTAATATTTGGCGTCTCGGTTGTTGCTATGGCACTACTGTTTACGCCACTAGCTACCAATCTAGATAAGGGTGCCAAGCTCCGACTAGATCTATGATTTATGAATCTCCAGCCAGGTGAGCTATTCAAACTTGGTTTGATATTTTTTCTTACTTCCTGGCTTATCAGAAAAAAGAAAGTCTTCAATGAGCTGCAGTATTATGGATGATTTATGGTGATTATGTCATTATCTGCGTTATTGTTTTTTGTACTACCAGATTTTTGATCATTGTTGGTGATTGGGCCTGTGTCGTTGATTTTATTTTTGTATTTGTGAGGCAGGAAGTTTTACGTCGGAGTGACCTTACTTTTGGCTATCTTTGGTGGGGTAATTGCTTCTTCTCAGTTTAGTTATGTGCAGGAGAGGATGGAGTTTTTCTTGGATCCCGATACCGACAAGGATTTTAAGGGTATCTGACGGCAGACGAGACAAGCACTGGTAGCGGTATGATGAGGATGACGGATCGGCAAATGATATGGCAAATGATTACAAAAATTTGGCTATATACCTGAGGCTCAGAGTGATTTTATTTTTGCAGCGTTTTCTGAGGAGATAGGATTTTTGGGCAATAGTATTTTGCTGACCTTATATTTCTTATTAGCTCGACACACGATCAAATGACTTGGCAAGCTCAAAGATGACTACGACAAAGCGATTGTAGTGGGGATGATTTCATTGATCATTATGCAGATGTTTGTAAATATCTGAGTAAATATCAAGCTGGTCCCACTCACAGGTATTACCTTGCCGTTTGTGAGTCACTGATGATCAGCGCTGATCATCAATATGATAGAGCTGATGTTGATACATAAGATATTGCATAGAAACTAAGAGAGGAATTAAGAGTTAAGAATTAAGAGTTAAGAATTAGGGCGTTGTTTAATACTATATACCTAATATGGCAGAATATATACTGGAAGAGCAGACTGGATGTATCGGTACCTGATCGCAGGATGCTTATGATTTGCAGGTCAAGGAGGGAGTGTTTGAGACCAGCTTATGAGAGATACTAGTAATACACAAAAAGAATATCAAAAGTATCAGGCCTCAAGAGATAGGTGATGGGATGAAAGTAATTGTAACTAAAGAACCATATAATGATGTGGACCTGGATGCTGCATCGGTTGTATCGTGAATGACTATATATGAGTGGTTTGATGAACATAGTGGCTCGACTATGTTTTATGCTTATGGTTTTGACAAAAATAAGATCGAGCGAGCAAATGCTTTGTGCACACAATTGGAATTGCCTATTTCATTGCATCCAGAAAAATTTGTCCGCTTAGAAGCAACCCAAAATGGTGATTATACATCCATACATCCTTTGTCATATATTTTTGGATTGGTGTTGGTGTATGGTAGTTTTGATATACAAGGGGAGTGTATACAGCATGCCAAGATACATCTCCCGCTGGAGTGATCTATTGCTAGCTACGAAGAAAGAATGCTGTCTACCATACAATCTCTCCATGCACAGTGACTATATATCACCTATGACTATCAAGATCAAAAAAACTGACAGATGCTCCAGATCAATATAGATGATCGTGAGATATTGGATATATGGAGCTGATGGATGTGATGAGAGGAGTATGATATGGGTGAGTATATAGCCAAGATTGATGATTTTGTCTGACACACTGATTTTACTACAGACAAAGTTTTGAAATTTCTCCACAAATAAGTAGAGTGAGGTTTGGATTTTAGTATGTAACGTTGTAACTATCGCAAGGACCAACAAACAAGGTATAGCAAAGAAAAAGGCGCAACAAGCGAAACAGAAACTTTTGGCTTGACCAAAAACGAGATCCAATGAAGGAATGAAAAGAGAATATGCAAATCCACTTGGAAACAGCTATGAGTGGTTTATGAGATCGGGCAAGCGAGTGTGTGATCGTACTTCATGTCGCGAGGATCCTGATGGATTTAGACTCAGACGCAAACCTAGCTGAGGAGAGCCGGCGTTTGTGCAGGTAGGCAAGGAGAGTTGGGCATATAGAAGATATTTGCGCAAGGCTCATAGGATGTCACTGAGATAAAGTAGAAAATAGAAAGTAAAAAGTAAAAATGAATTACAATCTGTCATTGCGAGCGAAGCGTGACAATCTCGTGAGATAACAATAAATCACCCCTAGCCCCTCTTTGGTAAAGAGGAGGACAGGAATGGCTAACGCTATTGTGAGATCATAAAGAAGTTGAAAAGTACGCGTCATTGCGAGCGCAGCGTGGCAATCTCATGATAGTGTTACTGTGCGAGATCACAATAAACTAGACGTTATCCCGTGTCCACTGGATTCAGGATCTTCGGATCCACTCGTCGCAGAGCTCCTCATAGCTCTCGAATTCACCTGAAGGGGGGTGGTAGAAATAAAGAGGGAACGCGAAGTGTGTGAAAGCAATAATTAGAAGAATAAAACATACAACTTTGAGAAAAACTTCACAGGGGGATGGTGTAATGGGAACACGGAGGTCTTCGGCACCTCAGTTATCAGTTCAAATCTGATTCTCTCTGAATTTGTGAAAATAGTGAGTCTACCATATACAATCTGATCTTGAGGGGTTGGATTTTTTGATACTATGATTATACTGTATAAATTTCTTTGAAACTATCTTCATATTCACTACACTGTAGTTATTTAGAATATACCAAACAATATGCTGATCAAACATATCACCTCAGAACACATATGACAAGAACTGACGCTCCAGTGACGAGTGGCACACATCAGAGTATCTGGTAAGATTGCGTTTGTCAATCTCAGGGATGGGAGTGGGTATATGCAGTGCGTGATCGTCAAGGAGATCGTGGGGGAGGAGCAGTTTGAGTCGCTCAAGACCTGTGGTATCGAGAGTGCGATCTCGCTCACAGGAGAGATCTCCAAACATCCCAAAAAAGAAGAATACGAACTCCAAGTAAAAAACATCGAAATACACTCTATCGCGAAGGACTATCCGTTGGGTACCAAAGAGCACGGAGTGGAATTTTTGTTTGATCATAGGCACCTGTATCTCAGGTCCAAGACACAGCGAGCGATCCAGAGAGTGCGTGATACGATCATCCATGCGACCTATGACTGGATGAGAGAGCACGACTATATCAAGATCGATAGTCCGATATTTACCAGTACGTGTGCGGAGGATAGTACCGAGCTGTACCAGACCGAACATACAAATGGTGAGACGATGTATCTCTCTCAGACGGGGCAGATGTATATCGAGGCGGCGATCGCTGGTCACCGCAATGTGTATGATTTTTGACCTGTGTTTCGTGCCGAAAAATCCAAAACCCGTAGACATCTCAATGAGCTCTGGATGATGGATGCTGAGACAGCGTTTTGCGACAATGATCAAAATATGGATATCCAAGAATCATTGATCAAATGGATTGTGAGTGAGGTACTCAGACTCAACACGCCTGACCTAAAAATACTAGAAAGAGATATAGAACAATTACAAAAAACCGTGACCGAACCGTTTGGACGTAAGCTTCACGCTGATGTAGTCAAAGAGCTCCAGTCACTGGGCAGCGATATCCAAGATGGTGAAGATCTGTGAGCAGATGATGAAGAGATCTTGATGAACAACTACGATGTCCCTATGTTTGTGACCAACTATCCAGCTGAGATTAAGGCGTTTTATATGCCTGAGGATGAGGCTCATCCCGGGACAGTGAGATGCTCTGATCTCCTCGCTCCAGGAGGGCACGGAGAGGTGATAGGTGGATCTGAGCGTATAGCAGACTATGAGACACTCAGACAAAAGGTCCTAGATCAATGATACGATCTAGCAGACTACCAACGATACCTAGATATCAGAAAATACGGAGGAGTAACGACCAGTGGATTTGGATTTGGTCTGGAGAGATTGGTAAGATGGATTTGTGACTTGCATCATATCAGAGAAACCATACCTTTCCCTAGATATCATAATAGGATTACGCCATAGACTAAAGTTTAAAGTGTAAAATATAAAGTTTAAAAAGTGCTTTAAACTTTTAGCTTTATGTTTTACACTTTATTTGTCCCCATCGTTCAACGGGATAGGACACGACCCTGCGAAGGTCGTAATGCTGGTTCGAGTCCAGCTGGGGGCAAGATTATAACTTCAAATACAATGTTTCTAGAAGAATGAGGTTCGCACTTCTTCGTTTCGCTCATCGTAAGTAAGGGATCTATGATTGTTATATACGATAAAAGACAAATAATTCGCTAGAAGTATAATTCATTGAAAAGATAAGATCTCTTAAGTCCAGCTGGGGGGGGCAGATCTTAGAATAGAGATTGTTAGATATATAGATTTTTAGAAAATCCAATCGAAAGGTTGGATTTTTTGTTACCCAAAATCTCTCTGAAACTCTACAAGTCCTAGTAGTTTGCTCAGGAGTTCATTTTTTACAAACGTTTTTTGGGTATCATCGAGTACCTCTCACAGACCATCCAAGATACTATAGCTGCTCGGGAGCTGGGTTATTTTTTGTGTTATCTGGTGTCGTAGAGTATGCATATCATAGCCAGTTCTTTCTAGTATGACATCAGTATTTATCTCAAATCACTGACTGAGAAAGTAGTGCATATCGTAGATATCTCTATTGAGTCATCTTTCCAAAAAAGCGACAAGCTTGTTGGCTACGAGAGTGGATCTATCTTGCACGATGATGTCTGTCCCATAAAAATTGATAGTCTCGTATTTGTTGGCATCTCGTATTTTTCTTGAGATATCGATTTTGATGTTGTCATATCAGGACTCATACGAGAGGACGAGATGTTTTTTCTTTTTGGTGTTGCCGTACTTGGATGCTATGGTAGCGATATCATCATAGATGCGCAGTGATGCATCATCTGATCTCATATCTAGATCTATATCGGTAGAAAACCTATCCAATCCATGCAAAAAGTATGCAGCAGTTCATCATTTGAATGCTATATGCTGTGCATAGGGGAGGGTAAATATCTCCTGTATCATCCTATATATAATATGTCTATGAGTTTTTTTGTCGATCATACGATAGTTGTAAAATAGTAGAAATCACTCTTTGATTGTAATACTGAGAGAGTGAGAGAGCTAGTGACCAATCTATCATACTCAGATCATCACAGTGTCGTGATGGATAGAGATAATGACAGTCGCATAGAGCTCTTTCTGGTGTCGCTTTCATTGTGTGTTTTTTTATGATTATTCATTCTGGATTACTGAGAAGTTCATTTTTTATTTTTTTGTAGGTATAGGTGATATTATCTACTTTTTTGGTCAGTGTATTGTCTGATATGCTTGTGACAGTGCTACCATAGTATTGAAATATAGCTCCAGCTTCTTTCAATACCGTCTCACAAGAGACATAGCTATTTTTCTTGAGTTTATTTGCGAGTTCTAGGGCATCATACACATCTAGTGACCATATTCCATTTTGAGCTTTTTTCATGATGTTCTTTTTTTTCATCCTCTGCAAAAAATTTCTCACCGATTGAGCTTGAGTAGTGCCAAAGAGCAACATCAAGTCTTGTATGGAGAACACAGTTTTGCCTGAATTGATAATTTTTTCGTATTTCATGTATGTGTGGTGTAAAACGATAATTTCATTTATATATACTAATTATATAGTATATACTAATGAAATTAGTAAAAATTGCAAATTTTTTCCCTTCACCTCATCTACCAATCACCCCCAACATCACTATACATCACCATATCAGTATATGTCACACCTTAGCAGGTGTTTTTTTACAGCACACATCACACCATATGTCAGAGTCAGGAAAATCTATATTGCGTTTTGATAATGTGACGTTTGCGTACAATGATGGGAAACATATTATCCTAGAGGATGCGAGTTTCAACGTACGCGAAAACACCAAGATCACGATCATGGGCCAAAACGGTGCAGGGAAGTCTACGATGTTTAAGCTCATCCTGGGCGAAGAAAAACCTCGTGTGGGGAAGATCAATATGGATGATGGGACCAGTGTGGCTATCTCCAGACAAGTCATCCCCAGAGAGATGATGGAGATGAGCGTGACGGAGTATTTTGCGACCGCTTTTGACGAGCAGGACTATCAGCTGGATATGAAAGTATCCAAAGTCCTAAACGAGGTCAATCTCCACGGAGCCGATGTGAGCAAGCCACTGCATAGCTACTCAGGTGGTCAGCAGGCGAGACTTCTCCTAGCACATGCGCTGATCCAGGATCCAGATATCCTCCTCCTGGACGAGCCGACCAACAATCTCGATGCAGCAGGTATCGGCGATTTGATTACATTTTTGTTGTGATATGAAAAGACCGTCATCGTGATCTCGCATGATGCAGATTTTTTGAATATGTTTACCGACTGAGTCCTGTATCTCAATCGTGATCGCAAGCTCGTGGAGCAGTATCGAGGCGACTACTATGATGTGGTGGATCAGATCCAGGCGGCGATCGACAAGGAGGTCAAACAAAACGCCAGGATGGAAAAACAGATTCAGCACGCCAAGGATAAGATCAATGAGTTTTCGAATAAATGAGGGAAGATGAGAAAAATCGCCAAAAAGATGAAGGCTGAGGTAGAAGACGCAGAAGAAAATAAAGTAGAAGTCAGAAAAGATGACAAAACTATAGCTCCGTTTGCGATTGAGTTTGAAAACTTCGTAGGACCGATCGTCACGATAGATTCACTCTCGCTGATGGGACCAGAATTTAAACCTATACAAGTACCGTTTGAGTTGGTATTGAAAAAAAAGCAGAGAGTGTTGCTCGAATGACCAAATGGTATCGGAAAAACAACACTACTCAA
>CALHCH010000059.1 GCA_937930555.1 Candidatus Absconditabacterales bacterium
TTTCCTCAAACAGGAAGATGATGATAATCAAGGGGGGAGTTTTTAGTTTGTTTATCACTCTTTGGTTTGAGGAGGAGTGTAAGCGGACCATACTGCTGTCTGAGACCGTTTCGCTGGGTAGCAAACTCATCGCTCACATCCATATATTTTTGTATTCGGGTGATGTTTGGTGCTATGATAGAGTAGTGCTTGTCTGGCAGGCGTTGTTTGCATTGATTGATCTGTGTGACAACATCGGCTGTCACAATGCCTCATATACCATATATCGTATCAGTAGGATACACAAAAATCTTCCCAAGTTGGGCTTCATTGACATAATATGTCATATTTTCCATAAATGTCTCTATATTTAGTGTGTTCATGGCTGTATGATTGACAGAATTACCTGTTCTACATATAATGATTTTACTACGAATTTTAACCAAAATATGCGACTTCCTCCACAAAAATGAAAAATCTTCAGCGATGCAAATATCAATTACAAGAAACACTCTCTGATAGTCCTCAGTTAGAGTATGATTTGTCGAGCCTGACCAGGACTGCTTTTGGTGCAGACAAGGCTGAGTGTGTGGAGTTGTTTGGATGATCTGCACAGGTGCAGTTGTTTTTGCATAGTGGAGAGAGAGTGACTGCTCCTGTGGGAGTAGAGAGAGAGCCTGATCCCGTACACAATGCATCTGACGATATCGATCACTCAGCACCTACAGACCAAGATACAGATAGCGATAGTGGGTGAGAGGAGCTTATCCCAGATGGTTTTGGGTCTACGCTGGTGGATGGTATCAAGGATATATGATCAGAATGATGGTGATATCTGGGTCAGATATGACTGGTGATATGACTCGCGATCGTGTGATATATTTTTTACAAATTGATCAAATATCTCCTAGAATTTATCTACGATGTGATGAATGCTCGTAGGATGATTTTTATGAGAGTATTGTTACCTAGAGGTGATAGTAAATCAGACCGTGAGATCCAAAAAGAACTCGCAAAAGATATGAAAGAAAAAATCTGACGTATGTCTCAAGTATACAAGAGTATGCACAAACTCTGAGAACTTGGTTTTGGTGAATGAGTAATGGATTTTTTGTTCAACAAGCCAAAATTTGTATTGAGTATGTGATTGGAAAAATGACAATTATCTTTTATTGTCGGGACGTATCCAGAATACCAAAAAATCCTTGAGTGATCGATAGCAGCCCAATTTGCGTCCGTCTCGCTCGAGCAGATGCCGATCCCTGATTTTTATACCAAAAAATATCACGATATCCTTGCTATAGAGCCCAAAAAAGATCCAATCTACCCGATGCGTATATTCAAGCAACTGGAGGATGATCCGATGAATAATCTCATCGACTCTGTAGCAAAAGTAAATCAAGATGATACGATGTATCTCTTACGAAACGTCAAACCAATTGGTAACTGGTTTAACAAAAAGGCAAAAGAACGAGCGACAGGTCTGTATAGAAACGACAAAGAATTTGTCCAGCCAGAGCCATTTTGGAAAAAGATAGTACTTGCTCCTGTGACGTTTATCAAGTTTTTGTCTGGTAAGTCTGCTGGTCCTCAGTCTGAGACGGCACTCAAGGATGGCTGACAAAACATGGTGCGTATGCTCAAGTCTCAAGAAGACTCTATCAATACGATGGGTGAGGAGGCTGCAAGTCAGGTGTTTCAGTCATCATTTCTTGTGATCTCAGGATCTGATGATGCTCAGCAGGCACAGGACAATGTGCTCAACTTGTTTGCCAGTACAAGTGTGTATACCGACGAGTACAACAATGAATTTGACAAAAGTGATCTCAAAGCGGATGTATTGGAATTTATGTTCAAACCATTGTGGAAGTTTGCTTCCAGATTTTTCTTACCAGACTTTTTCTTCAAACGCAATATTTTTTCTGCCAATGAGCTTACCTCGTTGTTTCATCTCCCAGATAGTCTGTACAACCGTAGTCCGATCATCTCTTGGCTAGACTACAAGATGATCTGAGCGCCTGACAATGTCCCCACTCTCAAGGACGAAAATGAGGATTTTGCTATCACGGGTATCGTGGCTGAGTCCTACCAGTGATGAGATATGAACAAAATCCTAGCTGGAGTCAATAGTCCTGATGTGGTAAAATACAACAAACCAATAGAAACAAAAACAAAAGTAGATGCTGACTACGTAGCGGTTGAGTGAGAAGAGATCATCACTACGGACGATGGCACCAGGATGGTGATACGCAAGACACCAGACAAAAGAAACGCTCTCAAGTGTTACAAAGACGGTATCCTGCTGTGAGTAAATGTGTATAGAAACAAATATACTCCTATCTATATGAGACGTGACGATAGGACTAGACATCACTATATAGTGGGCAAATCTGGTACTGGTAAATCCGTATACATCTCTGCCCTAGCCAGACAAGATATCCGAAATGGCGACGGAGTATGTGTGATAGATCCTCATGGAGATCTCGCCGAAGAAATCCTAGAGTATATCCCTAAGCATAGAGCCAAGGATGTGATATATTTTGATGCAGGAAATGAAGAGCGTCCTATGGGTCTCAATTTGTTTGAGATCAAGCATATTGCGGAGTCTGACAGAGCAGTAAATGATGCGGTAGAGATGTTCGTCAAGATGTTTGGTCCTGAGATATTTGGTCCTCGTATCCAGGAATACTTCAAGTATGGGTCTCTGACACTCCTAGAGGATATGGAGGAGTGAGCAACACTGATAGATGTGCCGAGATTGTTTACTGATGAGGCGTATAGAGCATACAAGACTGGCAGGGTCAAAAATCCCGTCGTAAGAAACTTCCGAGACAAGACATATAATGCTATGGGTGATAGAGAAAAACAAGAAATCATACCATACTTTACTTCCAAGTTTGTATCATTTATTACCAATTCATTGATTAGAAATATTATTGGTCAGACCAAGAGTGGGTTTGATTTTGAAGATGTGATGAACAATCAAAAAATCCTCCTTATAAACCTCTCCAAAGGTAGGATCTGACAGATGAATGCACAACTTTTGGGGATGATTATGGTGTCCAAGATATATAATGGAGCTATGGCTAGAGCCAAGATGGACAAAAAAGATCGTAAGGATTTTTATCTGTATGTGGATGAATTTCAAAATTTCGTGACGGATACGTTTGCGGATATTTTGTCCGAGGCCAGGAAATATAGATTGAATCTGATCATGGCGCATCAGTTTATCGCGCAGCTGGATAGCAATGCAGGGAGCAATATATGAGAAGGCAAAAGTAAAGTAAAAGACGCTGTGTTTGGTAATGTGGGGACGATGCAGTCGTTTAAGGTCGGTGCACCTGATGCCGAATTTTTAGAAAAAGAAGATCAGCCAGTCCTGAGTGCTCAGGATATATTGGGTATTTCCAATTATAAGGCATATATCAAACTGAATATCAAGAATACAACGAGTAGGCCGTTTTCGATGAATTCGATATTTACTCAAGAATACAGAAACAAAAAAGTGCGTGATATCCTCAAAGAGTATAGTGCCAAGAAATATGGTCGTAAAAAAGAGTTTGTGGATGCGGAGATAGCAGCGAGGATAGGAATCATGGCAGACGAATCAGATGTATCAGATGTATCAGAGGAGTCAGATGAGAGTCAGAAGAATCAGATGAGTGGAGAGCCGCCGACGTAGAGAGTAGTGGCTAACGCACTCCCCCTTATCCCTACCCCAGGGCACCCCCTCTTTCTCCTTTGTCGAAATTCACCTTGCCTCTAGGAGGGGGAGACAGCAGTGGCTATCGCCAGAGGACACACTGTAGCGGCGATCAGTGATCGCCATATATAGCAATAGCAAGAACATGAAGTCTGTCATCCTGAGCGAAACGTAGTGGAGTCGAAGGGTGCGACATAAAAGCGGAACAACCAACCATATATTATTTTATCTTACACATATACCATACAATGAAAGTATCTCATAGAGCTCAACATAAAGAAGATCTTGACCACAAAACAAGTGATGGGCTTTTGTATGTCCTGCGAAAAAAGATCACTGGGTGAGAACTCAAGGATGTATTGGAGAGCTCCAAAGAAATGGAAGCTACACCAAAAAAGAAACTCAACGTTGTTCACAAAGCATCCAAAAAATCGTCCAAGACGAGAAAATTGAAACCAAACTATGACAATGATGATTTAGATCTTGATATGGCTGCATAATATGTGACTAGAACACTACTCAGCTGCCGAGCGTAGCGATCAATCACAAGATACAGGACTTGAATCATCTGAGATGAATCAGGAATTTCTCAAACTAAAAAATGAACTCCAAAGCGAGCAAATCGCTCTCCAGGAGAGCATCCTTCCACCACAGCATCTCATAGATGGTCACGAATCGGACTTTGATCCAGATGGAGATTTTATAGGGGATTGGAGTGAGTTTAAGGGAGAGTATGGATTTAGCGTGTAAGAAAACCCAAGTATGCATTGCATATTTGGGTTTTTTGTGAAATAGAACATTCAGGTGCTCGAATCTATTGAACTGAGACTTTAATCATCTCCTTTGCAACTTGCTTACTTATTGATCTATAATCCAAAGTTACTTTATATAGATTAATGTGTAATAAATCATCTCTTTCATCAATTTTTGCAAAAGAGAGATCGTTGACGAATAAAGACATCAATTCAAAGTATAGAATTGATAAGTCTACCACTTTTGGGTTTTCAAGTTCAAGTTGAACCTCTTGATTTTCGCAAGAGAAGTAAATAGATTTTTCTTTTGGATAATTCTGCAATTTAGATTCAAGAATTTTAGAAAAAGAATAACCATAAGGCGGTTCTTTGAATCTTTCCCAGCTAGAGAAAGATTGAGATCCACTTTTTTCTGAGATATTTATGTTTTTAATTTGATGGTGAAATTTATATTTAAATAGAGTCTCATTCACCTTTGAGATTAATTCTTTGCTTGATAATTGTTTTTGTTGTGTACTCATATGAATTTTTTCTTTATAATAGTGTATTTGATACACAAAGTCAATACTAATATATCCCTCATTCTTGATCTATCATTACAGATTCCTATACTCTCGCATAGTAGTGGATTTGTGTAGATGATAGGTGTAAGTTGGTTTTTTTGCATCATATAGATTGTGAATATACTATATATCAATTATTCATGATACAAATCCCTTGAAGTTGCTGAGATTGTTGATTCTAGTTGTGTTTGTTTTAGTGCAACTTCAATAACTACCTTTTGTCCTCAGAGATATCGAGTCTGTCACCAGGCAGTCTCTCTCGTGATAGCACATCTCACGAGAATTTCATTATTTTAGTTTTGTGTTGCTATATGGTAGGCACAGAGCTTTACAATGTAAACTTTACAATTTAAACTTCAAATATATGGCACAATCATATGACGCATCGCAGATCAAGGTCCTGGAGGGGCTAGAGCCAGTGAGACATAGACCGGGGATGTATATCGGGTCGACCGATGCGAGAGGTCTGCATCATATGGTGTATGAGATCGTGGACAATGCTGTGGATGAGGCATTGGCTGGACACTGTCACAATATCACGCTGATCCTGGAAAAATGATCTAAGGTGACCGTGATGGATGATGGTCGTGGTATCCCAGTAGATATCCACAAAAAAACTGGAAAATCAGCGCTAGAGACGATACTTACGGTATTGCATGCTGGTGGTAAGTTTGAGAAATGAGCATATAAGGTATCTGGGTGATTGCATGGTGTGTGATCATCTGTGGTAAATGCACTGTCATCCAAGATGCGTGCTGAGGTGCACAAATGAGGCAAGATACATATGCAAGAATACAAAAAATGAGTACCTCAAGGTGATGTAGCTCCTATCGGAGAGACTGACAAAAACGGTACGGTCATTATGTTTACACCTGATGACACGATTTTTGATACGATGGAGTTTAGTTACCATACATTGGCTACGAGGATGAAGCACGCCGCATACCTCACTCCTGGTGTGACATTTACGATCATAGATCGCAGGACGAGCAACACCAAAGAAGAAAGATTTTACTACGAATGAGGTATCAAGACCTGGTTGAAAAATCTAGTAGGAACACAGACGACACTCTCTCCGATATTTTATCATATGTCAGAGTGAGAAGAGGTACAGGTAGAGATCGCGTTCCAGTTTGTGGATAGTATGAATGACAATCTCCTCTCGTTTGCCAACAATATCACGACCAAGGATGGAGGTACTCACGTATTGTGATACAAGGACGCACTCCTGACTGCGATCAATGAGTTTGCAAAGGATGCAGGCGAGATCGACAAAAAGATAGGGGAGTTTACGGTAGGGGATATCACTGATGGTCTGTATAGTATCGTGACCGTCAAGATCCCAGAGCCTCAGTTTGAGTGACAGACCAAATGAAGACTAGGAAATGGATATGTCCGCAAGGAGGTAGAAAAACTAGTGTTGAAATTTTTGAAACAACATTTCAAAGAAAACGAAGATATCATCAATAATATCATCGAAAAAGTAAAACTCTCTGCAAAAGCAAGACTCGCTGCAAGACTAGCGAGACAGACTGTGATGAGAAAATCAGCTCTCCTGGGTGGTGTCCTGCCTGGTAAGCTCTCTGACTGTAGCACCAAAAGCAATGTGGGTACTGAGCTCTATATTGTGGAAGGAAATTCTGCGTGAGGTAGTGCAAAACAAGCTCGTAACTCTAAGTTTCAGGCTATCCTACCTCTGAGAGGTAAAGTGCTCAATACTGAGCAAGCAGCTATCGGCAAGATACTCGCCAACAATGAAGTCAAATCTCTCATCATGGCGATCTGAGCTGGTATGAAAGAATCGTATGAAGAAGAAAAGATTAGATATGAAAGAATCATCATCATGACGGATGCTGATGTAGATGGAGCACATATTAGGACATTGTTGCTTACGTTCTTTTTCCGTTATATGAGACCATTGATAGAAAACGAGCATTTGTTTATTGCTGTGCCACCGCTGTACAAGTTTAAGCAATGAAAGAAAGAAAAATATATCTATCCGCCTGATGATACTATCCCAGTGGAGGAGGCTATGACCAAGCACTGATTTGATCCAGAAAAAACTCAGGTCCAGAGATATAAAGGTCTATGAGAAATGAATCCAGATCAGCTCCGAGACACTACTATGGATCCAGAGACTCGCATGATGATGCAAGTATGAGTAGAAGACGCAGAAGAAGCTGATAGATTGTTTAGGATATTGATGGGGAGCGATGTACTAAGTAGAAGACACTTCATCCTCAGCAATGCGAAGAATGTGAGGGAGTTGGATGTATAATTTTTATTTGATTCTTAATTAATGGTGCATTGATTAGAAATTGAAGTAATTGATAGTCAATCTATAAAAGAAAATTGGATCTCTTTCTCTAAAATTTTTAGTACTCAGTTTAGCAATGAATTACTATGAGTTCTTAAGCGTTATTTTAGTATAACTAAAGAGATAGATTGATTTTATATTAACTTAAACACCACAGTAAAGCATTGAAAGAGCTGATGAATTATAGTTGGATGAAAAACTTATAGATGAAAAGAAGCAAGAAGAGTTATAATGAATCAAGCTTTATGAAACCATTCTCCAAGAAGTTGAGTTCAAATATGACCAGAGATATTGTGATATACTCATAGTATAAAGATTGATTGACCTGGTGTAGAAAATAGAATGATATCAAATTTACTTAATTCAAGCACAGATGTTGATTTATCCATGAAGTATATTGAACGGATGGATCAATGATGATATGGTGACAAGTTAGTGTGATAAAATGAATTTCAGCTTAGAACCCTCCATTGAAGTTTGGAGGGTTTTTTGTACACTTGAGCTATGATAAAAAAGATCGTAAATCTTATTTTTGAGTCTATGCATCTCAAGCGCATCAAGCACGAATGAGTCCGTCTTGCTGGCGTACAATTTCCTGATAGTGTGGCAGAACATAGTCTCAATGCTGCTCAGATATGATATATATTGGCTCATATGGAGTGAGCAGATGCCCATAAAGTAACAGCCATGCTAGTGCGACATGATATTGCTGAGACGAGAATAGGCGATATACATAAAGTATGATCAAGATACATAAGAGGCAAAAAAGAGATGGAAAAGAAAGTGTTAGAAGATCAGATGGATGGTTTAGAGTTTGCAGATGATATACAGTGACTGTTTTTGGAATATGAGGAGAAGTCTACATTGGAATGAAAAATAGCAAAGGATGCTGATTATTTAGAGCAAGCTTTTCAAGCAAAAGAATATGTGGAATTGGGTCACCAGGGCATGCAAAATCGAATAGACAATGTGTGAGCTGCGTTGATCACAGATAGTGCAAAATCTATACGACAAGAAATGACGCAGACTAGTTTTACTGACTGGCGACAGTGACTAAAAAAACTTTCATAATACAATGATAAAAAAACTATTGAAACAATTGCAGCATGTGGTGCATACTCACCTTACTCAGCAGACTCTGCAGAGGATGCAGTATTTTTTGGAATGGTTTGCTAGATCATTACATTTGCATTTTGGTCATGATCAAATAGGTGAGAAAACATTTTTTCCCAAAAGATGAGATATCTACTTTATTGATTTGTGATGGAATATATGACGAGAATTGTCAAAAAATAGACCATGTATTGTGATCTCAAAAAGGAAAGACAATGGTTGAGATACGGTTGTGATACTACCCATCAAGACATATAAATGAAGATCGCATGCTAGGCGCCATATATTGCTAGAGGAGCAGTGAGATCATTGACTAGATCGTGCTTGTATCATAGATCTTTTGCAGATCACGACTGTATCCAAGAGGAGAATAATGTCCAAAAAAATATGATCAGTCTCAATAGAAGAGATGAATGAAATTGAACAACGTATGCGTTTTTTGTTTTTTAGTTGATAAAAAAACACATCCCAGTAGGATGTGTTTTCACAACTCCTCTTTGCGAATTGCTTTGCAAAGAGTCTATACGGCACAAGTCCGTATCAATATCAATAGTATAAGAAAAATACGTTTTTTTGCAAGTTTATATTTTACATCTATGTTTCACCTATTTCACGGCAAATGCAAACATCACGGAGACGATCGTTATCTAGAAAACGATGTTTTTGGAGTATTGGTAGAGTATCAGGGTAAGCAAAAAAAATGAACTCGGTATCTACATCCGATGATAGATACCAATCACAATACGATCAAGTATTATGCATTTGATACACAGGTCCAAAAACAAAGTTTCTTGAGTATGCTCAAGATATCTGGTATAGGTGGCAAGACAGCCTATGAGATAGCGAGTCAGGATCAAGCAATACTGGCGGAGGCGATAGAGGGTTTTGATATCAAGTACTTCACAGCACTGCCAGGGGTATGACCC
Source organism: Candidatus Absconditabacterales bacterium (assembly GCA_937930555.1). Lineage (GTDB taxonomy): Bacteria > Patescibacteriota > Gracilibacteria > Absconditabacterales > Absconditicoccaceae > JAHDCT01. Next base: position 9,354 of record CALHCH010000059.1, read on the forward strand.
AAGACCGCAAAACGTCTTCTCGTCGAGCTCAAAACCAGCCTGGATACTGGAGATGTAAAAAAACTGTCTATTGACGATTCATTATTAAAAAGTATACTCAAATCATTGCATGACCTAGGATACGAAAGATCCAAGATAAAATTGTTGTTGCCGAGATGTCCTGTAGCACTAAAAAAAGAAAACCTACCTGAGATCATGAAGCGACTCGTAGATAATCTCTAATTTTTGATTTTTTTTGACTTCAATTTGATATTCGATGTTGGATTTTGGTATATTGGGTATGAATGCCCGCAATCTCGATTACATAAAAAAGTTTAATCCCAAGAAAGGGATACGTTTGGCCAATGATAAACATAAGACGAAGCAATTTCTCTCTGAAAGAGGTATACCAGTCCCTAAGACCTATGATCTGATCACCAATCGTCAAGATCTGTACCAGTATGATTTTGCGAGTATACCTGCAGATGAGTTTATCATCAAGCCGACCAAATGAAGTAGGTGAAGATGAATATATCGTGTGAGACCCTTGGATGCTCATCCAGATGGGGTGTCTCATATGGATTTTTCTGGTGGCTGGCTGGATTCATTGTTTAGTGCTTCATCTCAGCATGATGATCAGCGATACAAGGTGAGTGGCGAGATCATCAGTGATAGTACGCTCAGGAGATATCTCACGGACATACTAGATGGCAAAAACTCAATGAACCGATGAAACGATCGTATATTGATAGAAGAATTGATTGTGCCTGGTAGCGGATTTGAACCGTTTTGTGAACATGGATTAGCCGATATCAGGGTGATCGTGTTCAATCTCGTGCCTGTGGCGGCTATGCTGCGTGTGCCTACTGAGATGTCTGGTGGTACCGCCAATCTTGATAGATGAGGTATCTGACTGGGTGTCAACGTCAGTACTGGTAAGGTGCAAAGTATGTATCAGCACGGCAAGATCCACAAAAACGAATTTCCCGAAGAATTTGGTGGATTTAAAGACAAGCAGCTAGCATATCGAAACGATATATTGATGTATAGTTCCAAGATCCAGTATTTTGCCAATCTGGGATATCTAGCACTAGATCGAGTCATCACAGACGAATGACCAAAAATACTGGAAATCAACGCGAGAGCGGGACTCAAATTCCAGCTGGCTGGAGGGCTGCCGATCAAACACAGACTCAATAAAATAAAAGACATGAAGGTATCGGATCCAGAAAAATGAGTAGAGATCGCAAAAACATTGTTTAGCTCACAGACATGACAGCTCATCCCTACTTCCAAAGTCATATATCTCTCTCAACATGCA
>CALHCH010000060.1 GCA_937930555.1 Candidatus Absconditabacterales bacterium
AATTATTATCAAACATTATGATATTCTCCAGTAGGTGCTGCAAATGCAGCTCAATCATACGTGGACGATCCAACTAAATTTGTTGCGAAAACAAAAGATTATCGACATTTTTACATGTCGAGCCTAAACTTAATGAATAATATTTATGTGGATTCTGCATATGGATGACATCATAGTTCTTATGATTCTACTAGTTCATTTAGCAATGAAACTTGATGATCAAATTATGAGTATTGAGGATGAGCCTGAGTGTATAGGTCTGGTAGAAAACATAGTTCGATCCAATCAAGTGGTGTAGAAAATTGATCTGCTTGGCTATCGACTCTTCATACTATCTTGGCCTGAGTTGACAATCAATTTATGCATGCATATCTTACAGAAGATTTCCATATTTATTGGAGTTTTTGATATCATAATTATCTTTCACGTAATACTACTTCAAAATCTGCATATCGCACTAAAGTGTCACGATCAAATAGATTTTTACAGTGAATGAATGATAAAGTTTATTTTGATACTACAGATGAACACAGTGTTCCACAATATTTGATAGGCTCTATATGACAATGAAATAGTCCTACGCCTGAGTATAAATGACATACTTCAATATATTATCCCGATGTAGAAGCAGATATACTTGCTGGAAATTACCCAGTAAATGGTAATAAGTATCCAACAAGTACAACAACAGAATACTGGGCAGGAAACATTAGACCCAATGTGTATCAAACAAATGCTACATGGTGAGATTATGATTCAGTAGCATTGCATAATTTGTATGCATGAGCAGATTCTACAAATTCTGTGACTTATAAATTTAAAGTAAAAGAAGATATATTTACTGTCACAGAAAGAGTTGATGATCAAGATGTTCTGAAATATAAAGAATGAGATCCAATCTGCAATACAACATTAATTGGCACAAATAGAAAATATAATATAACTGGAAATAGTGCTGGTTATCATAATGGAGAATATACATTTTGATGTGATGCTGATTCTAATTTAATTGTATGAAGTTGAGATAGTCAAAATTTTGAATATGTATACATCCCTTTTGGGACTTGAGCATGACAACAAGTAGCGTGTAGTAATACAACTTGAGCAAATAATCCAAAACAGCCTGCAGGCACAAATACAACGATTGCTAATTGGCATGATCTAAATAGAGAAGGCAATGGTTTAACTAATCGATACCATAATAATATTGCAATGAAGTCAGAAACGAATCCAACTAATAATGATGATACGTACTGTTTAACATTATGAGCTCCTCCATTTGAGATGTCAGTAAGCAAGGCTTCAAGAAATCAATTGTGAACTGCAAATGAAAATTTTAGGCCATGAGAGATAGTAGAATACGAAATTATTGCTTGCAATGAATGAGATGCTGATATGCCTGAAATGTATGTTACTGACTATATTCCAGCAGGTCTTATATACACTGGTTCATTGATATGACAATGACAGTGAGTTACTGTTGAGGATAAATCAATTGGATGACAAGTCACACGAACGATACCAAATGTTGTGGTTTGATCTTGTGAGACACTTATCCCACAATTTGAAATTAGTTCTAATTTCTCAGAAACATCAATAATAAATAATGTGGAAGTTTCTGCTCTATTTATTGAGAATGGTATTGAAACCATAGTTTGAGATGCTAACTCATCAAATAATCTTGCGGCAGATGATATAGTTATTATTCAGCCTGTAGAGCCAGTTTTGCCACCGGCACCCAAGGAGATTATTGGTAAGAATGTAACTGAAAAAGTAGAAAATAGTGATGATAATGGAGATGGTGAATTTGATGATAACGATACTTTATGAAGCGCTGGTGATTTGTTGACGTATCAATTAACATTTTCAAATAATGAGAATACACTAGCTTATTTTAATCTTACAGATACTTTTAGTGATAATTTAGAATTTGTAACTGTATCCGATATAAAGAGAGTTGATGTAACGACTCCAACAATTATTGACACTCAGACTCCTATACAAAACTGAAATTCTCTGGAACGATTAGATGTGGAAGTGCCAGCAAACTCAACCGCAGCAGTGACAGTAACGATGAGAATATCACCAGATGCAGAGGGTAATGAAGGGTATACCAATGATTTTGCGTATATCTACTATGCAGTAAATGACTGTCTCGAATGAGACACAGATCCGAGCAACAACTCAGACTCTGCTGATCTTCCATTTGATCTCGCATTGACCAAAAAACTTGATCCTAGCGTGAGTAGTCCAATCTTCTCAGCTGGAGATGATGTGCCATATATGATAGAAGTATTTAACCAGTGAATCATCTGAGCGACTGATGTCGTGATCACTGATGATCTCCCTGTATCTACTAGCTGTCTCACGATGGATCCAACCAAAAATACTGGCTGGTCACAATCAGGTACGCAAGTCAACTATACGGTGTCTAGTCTAGCTGCAGGTGAGTCTGTACAGGTGCCGCTAGTGTTGACACTAGGGTCCAACTGTCAAGAATTGTCACTAACCAATGTAGCTGAGATATCCGCTGCCAAAGATAGCAACGGAGATCCAGTAACTGATATAGATAGTACGCCAGATACCAATCTAAACAATGATGGTACTCCAGAGGATGATGTCATCTCAGAGTCAGGCAAAGACGGCAATGATGAAGATGATCATGATATCGCTCAGATCTATCTACAGCAGACATTTGATCTTGCGATTACCAAATCACTCATCACTGGGTGACCATATCATGGAGGTGATCTGATCACCTATGAAGTATCTGTGATCAATCAAGGTACGCTTGATGCTAGTGATGTCGAGATTGTTGATTATATCTTGACAGGATTTACTTTTGATCCTAGTTTTGGTGATAATGTGGCTCAGTGATGGACCGCAAGTGGTGCCAATGCTGTAGCTACGCTACCGAGCGTGCCAGTGATGAGTACGATCACCAGACAGATCACTGTCCAGTTGGATTTTGGTTTTGAGGGTGAACAACTCATGAATATCGTAGAAATCACAGAAGACAACGCTGGTGAAGACTATGGCGTGGAAGATACAGATAGCGATCCAGACAACAACCCAGACAATGATCCAGACGGAGAGGATGACTGGGCTCCAGAGTTTGTCCAACTAGGAAATGAGATGGATCTCTCATTGCTCAAGTCTGTGGATACGGAGACCTCTCCTGGTCCATATGTAGCTGGGAGCACGGTGAGATTCAATATTGATATCACCAATGATACTGACATAGATGCTTACGCTATAGACGTGACTGAATATATAGATCCAGCGATGTTTGTATTTAGCCCAAACAATGGATGGATTGATGACGGCAATGGAAACGCGATTGCTACTATTCCGTTTTTGGCTGGATTGGAGAGTACGAGATTGGTGATAGATCTTGTCATCAATCCTAGTTTTGTTGGGAATGCATTAGAAAACAGTGCAGAAATATCCGCATTTGACGATGATACTGATCCAGACAATGAGCCGCCTACGGACACTGATAGTGATCCAGACAATGATCCACAAAACGATGATGATATCGAAGATGATGAGGATACGGTAGGGCTTCCATTTGATTTTTATGATCTTGCATTGACCAAGACATTGACTGCTCCTGGACCATACTACCCAGGTGATACTATATCGTTTGACATCTCAGTGATCAATCAAGGAACACTAGATGCAGATAATATCCAGCTGACTGACTACACACCAGCAGGATTGATCCTCACAGGATCAGACTGGACGGCAAATGGTACTGATGCTCTGTATCAGTATGCTAGTGTAGCAGCAGGAGATGTGGATACGGTCACGATAGAGTATGTCATAGATCCTACCTATACAGGTATAGGTGAGACCAACCGAGCAGAGATTTCTGCTGATGATGCTAGTACCTATGGTGAGCTTGTGCAAGATAGAGACTCCAATCCAGATGCAGACAATACTGATACATATGGAGATGATGACCAGACCAACAGTGATGGATGAAATCTAGATACTGACGGAGATGGTATTGTAGATAGTCTAGACGATGATATCGATGGAGATGGCATCACCAATGATCTAGACGATGATGACGACGGAGATGGTGTATTGGATACTGATGAAGTTGCTGTAGATGAAGATGACCATGATCCTGCTAGTTATGTAGTGGAGCATATCTACGATCTTGCATTGACCAAGATGTTGGATGCTTCTGCTACTGCTACACCGATCGTACCTGGAGGAGACGTGACCTACACTATCACCGTACACAATCAAGGAACATGGATAGCAAATGATATCGAGCTCACTGACTACATCCCGACAGGTATGTCGCTCAATGATGCTGACTGGTCACTCAATGCTAGTGGACATGCAGTATACAACAACCTCCTAGGACCTCTGTCTGCAGGAGCTACTACAGGTGTCTCACTCACGATGACGATAGATAGCAACTTCTTGTGATGACTAATCGAAAACAATGCAGAAATATCAGATGATGATAGCGAAGAAAATGGACTGACAGATATAGACAGTACTGCAGATGGAGAAGAACTCAATGACCCTGCAGCTGATGACGATAGTGTGGATGGAGATGGAACTACTGATGAAGACGATCATGATCCAGAAACCATCAATGTACAGGTATATGATCTAGCACTGACCAAGATTGTAAATACTGTAGCTAC
>CALHCH010000061.1 GCA_937930555.1 Candidatus Absconditabacterales bacterium
AAGCAAATTATATGCTCCGGCAACGAGAGAAACACTACAATGAAAAGAGAAGACATACGTGATTGTGAATGAATTGATTGACGCCAAAACAGAAGTTAGAAAGAGTGTCTAAAAATGTAACCTTGATTTTGCAATAATATAATAAATTGACATATATATAAATATATATTTTACATTATCAAGAGATACAGTGAAACATTTGCAATAATCATAAAACCTTACGTATTAAGAAATGTTTTTGCAAATTAAGTCACGCTTACAAGCTCAGAGATTTTACTTCGCAGATCTTCCAGCTTCGTACCTCAGCTGAAGTTATCCCACTCTAAGACAACGTGCTCCTTACTTCTTTCTCTGTCTCTTTTCTCGTATCTCGTATCTCAAGTCTCTTTTCTCGTATCTCGTTTCTCCCTACTCCCTCCCCTCTATCGCATCCCTGATCAACTCAAAATGATATCATCTCCCCTGCAATTTTTGGATAATCTTCACTCCATCTATTCATTTTTCTTTGAGCTTGTCGATCTCTTTGTTTATCTTCTGGATCTGTCCATCTATGAGTTCGGGTTCGAGTTCATCTACGAGTTCTGAGATCAGCTCCTTATCCACTCATTTTTGGAGTAGTTTACCTTTGACTGCATATAGCGGCTTGCCTTTGCGGATACATTCTGAGTTGAGATAGAGTTTGGTATATTCATAGTCATTGACATAATTTAGCACAAACAACTGCTGCATCGTCTCGTCTATCTCCTCCTCGTAGTAGCCTTTTTTGCGTAGCTGAAGCCTGAGCTCAAACTCAGTTTTGGGAAAACGATTGATATAATGCAGCGCATAGTCCAGACAAGGTTTCATGATAATTGATAGTTAATAATGAATGTTTGATAATATATAACTATCCATCATCAATTTTCCATCATCAATCAAAACATTCTTCCTTTGTATTTTCCCCACACATCTCTATCCTCAGCGTCGTTACCAATCACCAATTACCCATAACCACTACGACCATATGTTAGCAAAATTTACACAAATATTGATTTTTGGACTCTCGGCATTTTTTGTATCGTTTGTATTGTATCCGCGATATATCAAGCTCCTCACCAAGCGAAAAGCAGGTCAGAGTATCCGTGATGCAGCACGATCTGGAGGCGAAGCAAGTATATTCAAAGAGCTGCATAAACACAAAGCCGGGACGCCGACTATGGGGTGAGGGCTATTTTTGTTGGTCACAGGACTGATGGTGATCATCTCTATCCGACTCCAGTCTGAGTGATATATCAACAATTCATTGTTTAATAGAAATGAGACATATATCCTCCTGTTTGCGTTGTTTTCTATGTGACTGCTAGGTCTGGTAGATGATGTACTAAATATTAGAGGAAAATCAGAAATCAAAGGCCTCTCGGCCAAGCTCAAACTTCTCTGGATGTTTTTGTTTTCGGGATTTATCTCGCGATGGATGTATGCCAAGCTATGAGTAGATAGTGTCGATCTCTGGCCACTAGCTGGAGAGATCTCACTAGGTCTAGCCTACCCTATCATCACGTTTTTTCTCACGATCTCGATCACCAATGCCATCAATATCACTGATGGACTCGATGGTCTGGTATGATGATTGATGTTATTGGTACTGATGGCCTTGGGTATTATGACCTTTGTGGCTGGACAGTTTTTGGCTACCACGCTCATAGCGATAGTCGTATGATGTCTTCTAGCGTTTTTGCGATACAATATCAATCCCGCCAAAATATTTATGTGAGATGCAGGCGCTCTGGGGCTTGGGGGATTTACGGCCACACTTGTGTATCTGATCGATATCAACTCCACTGTAGATATTGGGATTATCATACCGTTTGGGATTATGTTTTTGATATTTTGGCTAGAGATCGCATCCAGTAGCCTCCAAATGTTTCGAAAAAAAGTATTTAAAAAGAAATTGTTTACTATAGCACCCTATCATCACCAACTAGAAAAAAACGGCATGGCAGAACAAACCATCGTGATGAGATTTTGGGTAGTACAATGAGTACTGATCACCATCTTCTTGATGATGTTATTTTATCAGCTGCAGGGATAAGATAGAAATTAGAGGCTAGAGGTTAGAAGCTAGAAACTGAATAGCAACAATATAATCAAAAATCGTATACCTCACGCAAGCAATCGTCATTGCGAGCGCAGTGTGGCAATCTCATGGGGTCAAAAAATCATCGTTTTCTATACACCATATTTTCTATACATCATACTTGACTTTCTCCATCACATATCTACCATATACTAGACAGATATAGATCATTAATAGCTCAACGGAGAGATTAGTGATTTTTTAATTGAAACAAAAAAATAATTTACATATGGGAGATAGAAAAGCGCAGGTACACTACATCTGCAAAAATAAAATCACAAATAAATTCATTAAGGATATTCAAAAAAACGAAGATGAGATAGTTCTTAGTGCAACAAATACGGAAGATGATGTACGTACTCTACAACTAGCTATCAAAGAAAGAAAGATCACAACCACAAAGCATCTACAAATCTATGATGCGATCATCATTGAAGATGAACTTATTGTCAAAAATAGATATAGATACAGAGGCCATGAACTTGCCAACGACATCATCGCATTATTTGATCAGATGCAATGGACGCATCCCAAAATCATCTTACTAACAGCGCATACTAGAACAATACATGAATACATAGTAGCGCATAAGTCATGTCAAATTTTTGACACAAACAAAAGTGCTAGATCACTAACTGCTAAAATTGTCGCATCCAAAAGAAAGATTGTGAAAAAGTTTGCCTATATAAATAACATAAAAGGCGGACTAAATCCAATAGATTCATATGG
>CALHCH010000062.1 GCA_937930555.1 Candidatus Absconditabacterales bacterium
GAGCCCTATTTGTAGGGCATTGAGCGTAGATATAACAGAGGTTATTCTCTCATACTGAGAAGTATAGTTGGAGAGATAATCAGTGTCTTCTTGCTTAGCATTCGAGAGGAGAAATAATTTGTTTTCTATGATATAGTTGAGGTTTTCATACTCTTTTAAATTGATGTTTGCTAGTGTGATAGTGTCTGGAAGTGGATTTGATCTCTCAAGTATCCTCACAAGGTCTGGGTCTCTCTCTTCAATTTCTCCTAGAACCTCATCTTTTGTTTTGTATTGGAGGTCTATGGCAGGGATTGTTTCTTTGATATCTTTTATCAGATCAATTACCTCAATAGAGTTTTGATCATAATCCTCAGCGAGATAAAGAGATATGGAAAGTTTAGAATTCACTGAAGAAATCAGCGTAGAACTCACATCATGAAGTACGAGGAGGATGTTGATAAAAAACATTAGGAGTGTCAAAACCAGCACCGATGATATACTCAGAAATTTATTTCTGAGTATATTTTTAACAGAGTATTTGAGGAGACGATAGAGCATGATTTTGTTTATTTTTTTACGTAGAAGTATTGTAGTTTCTTTCGGGTTTTTTGCAAGAATTTTAAAAGGTGAAATATAAGAAATAAAATATTTGATTTTTCCGAGTGAAGTGTGGTAGAATGAATAAGAATATATAAATAAAAATATAAACATGGCTGTAGAAAATCTTAGAAGCATCGTGCAAGATTGAGTAGAATCAGGTGAGATTGCTCGAATTCAGTGACTGAAAAATATGATTGATACACTTTCTCCTGCAGATAAAGAAGAGATGATTGAGATTATAGAAGCAGCAGAATCTGATGCAAATGAAGATGCAAAGATAGCACTTAGCTCACTTAAAGAATCTCTTGAAGTATCAATGGAGTCAGTACAATACTCTATGGAATGACTTTGAAGTCTTAATAACTCGGAATTTTTTGGATTATTCTTTGAAGCAAAAAGTTTTACAGAATGATATCCATATTGGGTTTCTTGAAAAATAGAAAATCTACCTCACCTCAAGAATCACCAAGATACAATAGAGTTAACATTGTGGAAACATATAATTGGAAAAATATCTCTTGGATGAATCGCTAGTTCCACATCTAGTATGATAACATGAACAATTAAATCAGCATTTTCAAGCTCAGAGGAAACAGAAAATTCAGAAGAAAATAGGCAGTGATGATTTGCACAAATTGCTGAGATTATCTGAAACTTAAAAGAAATTACCGATAGATGAGAACAACCAGAACTAAAAGATCTAGAAAAAATAATGAAATTTATGGATATTATCTCTAAAGATTATTTTACAAGGTTAGCTGAAATTAATAACTTAATTGGAAATAGTTCTCTTAACCAAGATCAAATAGCTCTTGTAGTCGATAATCCTTATATCTTATCAGAGCTAACTAAAAATGGAACTTATACTGAAAATGGTTTTGATATAAATCTAAGTACATGAAAACTAGAAATATGAGATTTCTCTGAATCATCACAAGAAATAAAGTCTTCATTTCTAAAGGAGGTGTCAACAATTACAAATGAAAAATGAAATGTGATTGAAAACTTGAGAGAAAAAGTAGACCAGATTGCATGATCTCTTTATAAGATGTGATTTAAAAAAGAGACTCTTATATCATTTTGAGCGGGTCTAGCAAAATTCCCAGTATTTTGAGTTCTTTTAAAAGGATTGTTTGATTACTTCTTCAAAAATGGTGGTGTATTTAACAGGCTTGATGAACTTCATCTAGACGATGCAATACAAGACTCTCTCCAAAATCTAAGAAATTTCAATCAAAATATTAATAATATTGATGATTTACCCTGGAACATAGCTGAAGGAGAAGAAAAAAGTATCTGAAGAGAGCATAAATCTCATGCTGTAGTATTCTTAAAGAAAGTAGATAAAGTAGAAGAAGAACTAAATATAGAAAATACTGAAATAAGTAATGCTAATTTCTGGGAAGATGTGTTTAGTAAACAGGATCCTACAAATATGTCAGATACTATGAAATATATTAGAAAAGCAACTGTAGAATTGAGATGAAATACAAAACTTGATAGAGATATATTCTTTAAAAAACTTAAAGGAGTAGAAATAGTAATACCTAGCTCAGGAGATCCAGAAGAATCTGCTCCTGCTACATCTTGAGATACTCAAGCAAATCAAAATACTGGCAACACAAACACGACCACAGCAAACTTAGAAAATACAACTATGACTGACACTGCTCAAGTAGCTCTCACATCAGCTCCCATAGATAGTGAATTGACATGAGTGCCAGATCCATTAGAACAATTAGTTTGAGAAGAAGTAGTACCTATTGCTGAAGAAACACCTATTCCATCATTAGAATCTCAGATAGATAGCATCCAAAGCTTGCCTGCTACATTAGTATTAGAAAACTGAGAAGAAGTTATTGTAGATATCTCAAACAATAATAAATCTATAAAAATATGAGAATCCTTTTATAGTATTAGTATGAAAAATGGAAACAATGAATTATTTAAATCAATATGATTTAATAATGGAGTTGAAATAGAACATATTTCTTGATTTTGATTTACCTGATTTGAAACAAATACTTTCAATATGGAAAGTATTTCGATAGCTGATATGATTGAATCATTAGTTGAAAATTGAGAATATTCTCAAGTAAAAGTTTCTTGAGAATGAGAAGATAAAAAAGAAGTAAAAATAGAAATTTCACAAGTTTGAAATCAGAATAGTTAGAGTAATACATTATATAAATAAAAAGTCCAGTCACGTATTTGTCGCTGGCTTTTTTTTATGATAAAATTTATTAGTAAGAAAACTATTTTAACACAATAATATAGAATTATGGGATACCCTGTACAACAAACATGAAATAGCAATCATGAAACTCATGAAGCTGCTATAGAATCGTTTGAAAGAGAAAAAAGAGCCTTAGTGAATTGAGAAACTATAGATTATGCTAAAAACCAACTCACCTATATCAATAGCAATATCGCTGACATAGAATCTAAAATTACAGAGCACCAAAAAACCCTCGGGTATAAAGAATTCAATAAAAAAACTGGAAGAGAAACTGGTGTTATTGCTGACTCTTATAGTGAATCACAAAATCAAGCTCTACAAATACTTGTAAAAAAGAAGGAAAATATAGTTATGCTCATATCTGAATATGAAAAAATTTCTCATAATTTAACAAGAGAGCAAAGGGTAGAGATAGTTTTACATGGTCATGTAATTGAGGCATCTGAAAACAATAATGAAGAAATTGAATGAATGGAATTTGATATACCAGCTGCATTCCTTAAAGATTCAACTATTATGAATGCATTGAAAGAATACGGTATTATCACAGGAGATAAAGTAACACTTCTCAACTCAAATGTAGCCGAGAAGTTTAATAGATTCAAAGGTATTTTAAACTTTGTATTTGATGTTGATAGGGTAGAAGAAACTCAAGAAATTACAGCAAGTTGAAAAGAAGAACTTAAGAATAACTATGTATTTCTTATCAATGAATGAAGTAAATGGCTTTGAGAAGATATAAGAGAGATGCTAACATATAGATTAGCTGAAGCTATCTATAACGATGTAACAAGAATGGGTTGAGTCATCGAAAGAAAAAGCACTTGAAAATATATAATAGTCGATTGGAAAACAGGTCAAAAAATAGAAGGAAATACTTATGAAACTCTACTAAAAGATGCAAATACAAGAAATCTACTTGATGTAGCTAGAATTGCTTCTATGATAGATGGTAATTTTGTACTTAATGATCACGAACTTGTATGAGATGCTCCTCTCGTGAAACATTTATTAGAAGAACATGCAATTGCTGATAAAACTGGAAAAAGAATTCAAAAAGCAGAACTACTTCTTTTAGATAAGGATCATGTATTAGGAGAAATAAATGAAAGAATACATGCCGTTCAAAGTGATAACGCAGAAGGCTGAAGTTCTGCAAAGGCTACTCAAGAGCTCACATTCTTGAAAGAATATGTAACTCACGGAGAACTTGATAGACAAAATTATATGAGGTCTATACTTAGGGAAGTAAATCACTATAGAGATTTTACTGAAGACAATGCTCTCATCGGATCATATACTGAAGCTGAAATAGAAAATATGTCAGATAAGGATATGGTTGATATAGCAGCTGACGCGCTCAGAAGTAAAAGACCTCTCATAGCAGTATTTGGTCTATTGGCACTTTTCGCAAAACAACACAAATTGGCATTTGGAGCATTTACACTTGCTATATTTGGTTGAGCTATAGCTGATTGAGCTCAAGTTTGAAAAAGAAAGATAGAGACAGTAGTATCTGATGATATGCTTGATTTAGTAAAGATTTCTGATATCAGATATAGTCTCGATAATGCAAGCTATAGTACTAAATATATGAAACTCGCTGATGTAAATAATAAATTTGCAGAGGATCAGTATGATGAAAATAATATGCAATTACCATATTTAGAAAATAAGAGGTTATTCGAAATAACAGAATTTATTACTTCAAATGGTATAGATGTAGAAATAGAAGATAGTGCAAATACTACTCTCAATATGCTTAAGTTAGAGCTCTCAAATTTAGCTCACTGATTTACTGATGATGAACTCATCACATATATAAAACTCATACAAAAATCAGATATTCAAGACTCTGCTGACAGTACACTCCTTGATTATCTTCATGAGTGACTTGACCCAGCTAATAGAAGTTATGAATCTGTGAACTTTATTGGTGTTGTCAATGGTTTATTTGATGGAGAATGAAGTAAAATATTCAATCAAGAACTCAATACTATATTTAGAGATGCATACGAATGAGTATGAGATGACAGAGGAGAGAGAAAAGATATACTTACACAAAGAGATGAAGCAAAAAGAAAAATAAGCTCACAAAAGCCTATTCAAGCAAGAATAGATGATGTTCAATCATATCTGACTGACAAATGAACTATGCTGGAATGAGGGGGGACACTTTCAACAAAAGTGCACGAATCTCTTACAGCATATAAAGCCTATAGTGAAGCTGAAAATGCTATAGATGGATATACTGGTATATGGGATGAAAATGTTGATGTTATCAGTAATAAAATAGCTGACGCGCTCTGATTAGTTGATTCTGATAGATCAGAACAATGGAAAACATCTCTCAGTGTGAATATAGATCAAAAAATAACCAATCTTGAAACAATTAAATCTGAGATACCTGAAACATATAAATCAAGACCAGAATTTATTGCTCTTATTAATCAAATTGATATCGTTATCGCGAAACTTACTGACCACAACGAAACCTTGAGTCAAGATCTCAATATCGATAGAACCTCATCAATGCTTCCTGAAAGTATAGTAATCAGTCATTTCTCAGATGGAGCCAATGTAGCAAGACTCGACCAATGAATTGAAGATGATATTGAAGTTTTGAATAACTTTATGACTTTATGAAATATAAATATCGAGTCTCTAGAAGGTATACAAACTGAACACAAAAGACTTGAAGCATACTGAGCATATCTTGCCAATCAAACTGCTAATCATGTTAATGATAGAGTAAAAACACATCAAACTAATATACTTACAAATATAGATACATTTAAAAAGTCTGATTGATTAAAGGCTACTATAGAATCTAGCATTAGAGAATCTCTTACTGAAAAATTTGCATGATATGAATCTATGAAAACTGAAATTGATAATATTGATATAACTGACTTAGATACCTGAATGCAAACTATCCAAAAGGCTGAAGAATTTATCAAAAGTCAGGTTTCAGATACTGAGATACTTGGAAATATAAATGTATATTCAAATGGTCTTGATATTATTGTAAATGGTCTTTCATCAGCATGAAATCAAACAAAGGAATTATGGAATAATATAAAAATATGATTCGGAACACTTTCTCTTCTCAATTGAAATCTTGATAATCTAGATGAACTATGAACAGAGTTTAGAAATCTCAGAGATAGCGGGGCTATAAATCAAAATGTTTTTGAACAAGCTCAGGAAACTATAGCAGCTATGAGGCAAGAACTCGAAAAGATTCAAGGAATTGATAATCAAAATAGACTTTTAATCACAAAGGCTCAAGATATCATATGAAGCGATGTATCAGTTTCATGAACAGATATAACTCTCAAAAGTATTCGTGAGAGTACGATTGAAGGAAAAAATGAACTTAAATCTTCTGTTGAGGCAGATATTGATTCTATAGAAGTATCTACTCTTGATACAAGCATCAAAAGAGAAAGTGCTCTTGATAAAATCGAAAAAGTGAAAAAATGGTTCTTTGATGAGGCTAGTCTTATGGACAAAATACAAGATATTGAAAAGAATATTAATCTCATGCGTCCAATAAGTGAGTTTCAATGAATAATCTGAGGAGCAGATCCTGATTGAATTACTCAAGATATAGAGGCTCTGGATACTCAAATTGCTAGAGAAACAGATGCTACAAAAAAAGATGTCCTTATAGAGGTAAGAGATTTATTAGATGATATAGCTACTAATCGTTCTGATATAACCTTGTGAGAACTACACCAAGAACTGAGAAATATAATTCCACAGACAACAAATCAAAATGTTTTATGAGAATATATAGAAAATATAGAAACAATAACTACTAATTAAGAAATATGACTCCACCAATAGAGCTTGGAAGAGATTCTACTCCTCAAAGAGAAGAAAGAGTAGATACACCTGAAACACAAGGAAACAGGCCAAGGCAAAATCCTGAAGTATTGAGATATAGAGAAAAATTAGAATCTCTCAAAAATCTATCCAGCAGTACAAAAGCTCAGCTTGGAGAGGATTTTGATGCTCATATTTCTGAAATAGAATCTGATATCTCTAAACTTGAAAGTTGAAACTGATCTTCTAGTCATCTCAATAGAGAAATTAGAAAAAATCTTGATGCAATCGAAAGCAAATTCGATGACTTTATCGAGTTTGCAATTGAAAATATATGAACTGAGCCTGTTAGAACCCAAGCACCAGAACCAGTTAGTAATAAGCCAGAAACTCAAAGATGAGGTTGGTGAGATAACGACTTTGGTCAAAACACACTTAGTAATCAACCTGCACGAGAAGCTCCTAAAGAGTCTGAAGCTCCAATTGATACTATCAGTCCATCAAGTAGTTCAGTATGAAGATTAAATCTCTATAAGGAATATCTTGTTTTTAAATGAGAATGAAATTCTGCTTTATCAAGATTTATTAACGATATAAAACAGCATGCTCATCTTCCAAAAATAGAAGAGGTAATAGGTGAAGTAGATGCTATTATGGAGAATTATATAGAGAATGGTGTGATTAGCATATCTTCAAATGTATGAGAAAAGTTAAGAGTTATTAAAAAAGAATCTGTTGATCAAAGAAATTCAATGAGTGGACAGATTCAGGATTCTTTAATTGAAGAAGAAGTAAATCCAAACATACTCTTTTGAAGATTCCCATTTGTAAATCCAGAAATGAGATCCATAAGATGAAAGATTGAAAGATTGAAAGAAATGGATATAAACAATTTAGTATCAGAGATAACGAATGATAAATGAGAAATAAACATAGATTATAAATCTATGGATAATAATATCGAAAAAGAACTAAACCAATTCATTAAACAATCAAAAGATCCTGAATTAAAAGAATTCTTTGAAAATAATAAAGAATCTATTCTTAAGGCCTTAGAAAAGAAGAAAGAATTATTTAATCAATTAAAATCTGAATTACAATTTACAGTAGATTACTATAATACAAATAAAGAACATTTAGATGAAAATTCTAGGCTTATTCTTGAAGACAATATCAAATCTCTAACAGCTTACATGCTATTTATAAATGGCTTACATGATATAAATATATTAACATACTTCGTATCAGTTCTAAAAAGAGCATCTGTTACATGAAATGTATATGATATGTTGATGCTTATTGATGATGTTGTAGCATATGCATTCTTAGGATGAATATGATTAACATATGTAGCACGTTTTGGATGAGAAAGAAAAAATAGGAATTCTTTTCTCAATAGTACAAATGTAGATGATGAATGAAATACTTCTAAAAGATCATTTGGTTCGCAAGCCTGAGAAATATTAAAACCATGATCTCTTTCATGATTAGAAAGTATGGATCTTGAAAAGATGTATGCTCAATTTGAGGTGAATGAAGATGGAGTACCACAAAAACTAAAGCATCTTAGTGTTCAAGCTGAAAATATAAAATCACTTATAGAGATAATAGCTATATATGAAAGAATGTGAGCTGACTCTGATGTAATAATAAAATTAACTAATCTTAAAAATTCTGCCGTTTGGTGAAATAAAAATATTTTTTCTAGAGAGGTGTTTAAAATAAGTTATGGTTTAAGTAGTGGGAATTGAAATCATATAAATAAAGGAAAAAACTGGTTCTTTAGGATTGTAGATCTTAGGCTCGTAGAAAATATTAGAGATATAAGATGAAAAAGAGTTATATGAGCTCCAGCAAACTTACCTTGGGACAACAAAGTATCTAATATAATAAATTGATCTATCAATTTATTATTCCCTAAATGACATGGAATTGATGATTTTTGAAAAAAAGATGCTCCTGAAGTATTAAAAACTTTTATCAAGCAAAACATTGAAATAACGACAGAATGAAATAGATTAGAGAGTTGGCTAGAAAATAATAGTAGATCAAAAAATCCAAAACTATGAACTCATAATCAGAATACATTAAAATATACTCTTAGAGAAATTATATCTGAAAGTATGGATGAAAGCTATAATCAAGCAAAAACGATAGTAGACAGATTAGAAGTAAACTGAAGCCCAATAACAGACTTGGAGACAAGAGCTGATCTAATAGATAAAATTGAAAGAGTATTAGACCAAAATAAATGATTTAAGAATACTAGAATTGCATCTCAAATTCAATGAATAAGTTTCTTTAATGTATTAAGAAATAATTGAAGAACTAACTATAGTGTAACTATAAATGGTTTGCCATTAAATGAATCAACAAATGAGATTAGTAAACTTATTCAGGAATGAAGCAATTCTTTCAAAGACATATCTACTAGCCTTAAAAAAGCTGAAGGTGAGACAGTTGGAACCAAGAATGTAAGAAATTATTTAATTGCAAGATTAAACTCACGCTTATGATTATCTTTAAATGTAGGTGATGTATTTAATTGATCATCTATCTCAAAGGTTTCTGAAGAAGAAGCGAAAGCAAGAGATATAAGTAAAGAAAATACTTGAAAAAATCTAAAAAAACTTGGAAGTCATTTCACATGACCAACACCAGATTTATCTAAGCTCTCTCCTGAAGATATTGGAAAACTTGAAAAATTAACGGATACGATGCTGGAAGTAGAAAAAGGATTAAATGATTCTAAATTACCACCAGCATTAAAAGATATAGTTACTAAGAATCTTGCCAATGTAGCAGATGCAATTAGTGGTTGAAATTTTTTGGAAAACCTTATTTTAAAAGAAAATCTAACTGAAATACCAAAGGTAGCATCCATAGTAACTTCATATAGTAATATATTTACTGCAAGTGAAATAGAAACAAAGATATTTCCTACATTAAAGGATTGATTAACAAGAGCTGATTTACTAAGTGAAATCTCAAATTTAGAAGAATTTAATGATCTTGCTAAAAATAGTAATATCAAGAGTGATATGGAAATCAAACAAATGTTTAAAGATGCCTTTGATGATCCTAGTAATATAAATTGGACTCTATTAGATCAACTAAAAGTCTATGCGCAGGAAATGAACGAAGCAAAGGCAGAACCGAGAATTGCAGGAAAAGATGGTGCTGTGATACCGGGAAGAACTCTCAGAGAAGTGAAGCAAGAAATAAGAAATCAATTTTTAAATACTAGTGCAACCCCAGCTCCTAATCCAAATCCAAGTCCTAATAGAGCACCAGCTCCTACTCCAACGGAGGCATGAGTTTCTCCTGATTCAAATGAAACAATAAGAAATAGTGTTACATTTGATGCAAATGGTAATCTAACAGGTAGAGCAGCAGAAATATATAAAATAGCATTATTAATGGACTTCTTTAATAACGACTGAGCAAATACTGAAGTAAATAAAATGAATGACTTTATTGAAAGAAGTAAAGGATTTACAGATATAAATGAATTCAAAGTAGAGCTCTGAGAAATCACATGAAGCATTCATCCAGAATGAGAAAATTTACTCAATACGTTGAAAAATGATAAAACTATATATCAAGCAAGAGATATTATTGAGAGAACACTTATATCTCAATGAAAGAAACTTCCTGCTAATTGAGTACAAATTGAAATCAGAGGCTGAAAAATATTTATTATCAAACCAGCAACATTGACCAATGGATATGATGATATAAATAGCTTAATCTCATGAATGAGATGAAAATACACTATTGTATGAGATATACCTTCATGGGATGATATTTCTTCAAATAGAGAATGATTCAGAAATATTAGCATCCCTGATGGAATCAATACATGAACAAGAACAAAATTTCAAAGCTTACTTGAACTCATGAGAAGAGCTATATAAAAACAAACTATGAGCACGGAGATACTACATACATCACATGAAAATGTTTCTCAAGAAGTAGAACAAGAATTATCAATTATTCATTGGTGAAGACTACGTTGAGAGCTATGATTATGAGACCAACCAGAAAAAAGAGATGCCATCGCATTAGTTATGAGAGATGTGTTGCGTCCTATTATCAATCCAATAAAAATCCAAGAGATTAAAAGTAAAAATTGATTTTATAGTATTTCGTATACAAATGAAAGTGGAGATACACAATATGCCTATTTTGATATTTTCTCTGAATCATTTTCTGGAAATAGTCTAGAAGAAGCGGAAAAATCTAGGGAATCAAATAAAATCTATGGAGAATTGCAGAATTTTTGAAACTGTATTTCTGCTATGGAAAGTATATTGCAAAATAATGAAAAAGAATCTTTTGATTTTTTAGATGAAAAAGATGTGCTCACAGATCCAATATGAGAAGAATTACAAGGAAAAACTATTAAAGAGATTCAACTGATTGCAAGAGAAAACTCAATAACCCTTGATAAGTTTGGTTTTCAGTATATACCAGAACCATACAAGTCTCAATGGGAATCGGCAAGCCAAAAATACCTAGATATGGTGATGTGAATATGAGATATAAACGAAGGATGATCAAAACATTTCCATAAAACTCAGTGAGAAGTAATAGATTTATGTAGGCAAGTCATAGCATCTAAGCCATCCATTACTGAGGCTATGGATTACTATTCAGTGCAGAGAGAAATTATTCGCAAAAATAAAAGAAATAGTAAAACAAACGAAAGAGCTACTAAGATGTATTTAGATTTACTATGAAGATTCTTATTCCAAAGGATGGAAACCGAGGATAGTCCTGAGATAAATGAAGAAAAACTATGAGAGTTTTTAAGATTAGCGGAGATGATGAGATGAAAAAAATTTCCTGCTGAATTTAAAAACCCTAGTTTTGCTGCTGAGATACTCTTTTATACTATGGAGAAAAAAGGATGACTTCTAGAGAAAATAGATAAAAGTAAAAAATATGATATCAAAATCGAAGATCCGAAAATAGGAAATAAAAGACCTAAAGATATCATGAATGGTTTAAGCACAAGACTATGAAATATATGAATACCAGATGTGAATTTTTTTATGAAAGACACTCTTTGAGTAAGTCAATCACTCCTTAATGAACCAGGTAATGACTATAATAAATTATCTATTGGTCTAAGACAAGAGCTTTCTATATTAGTACGATTACTAGAAAAACTAAACGGAGATGACATAACGCTGGAAAACATACAATCGTGAGCTATGAATAGGATGTTACAAGAGATACAATGAGATGCCATCAGAACAGTCCAAGACTCGATAGATGATAATTTTTGAGCTACTTGGCGAGACTGGAATGGTATTGATTCATGAAATCTTGCAGCACTTGATGATGTATCATTTAGTCCAAATGAGCTCAAAGCATTTGATTTATTTAGAGATATAAGTGGAAGCTGAGCTTTTGATTTTTCAGATTCATTTGAAAATGGAGCAAAGAGCTTAAGAAACACAGCTTTAAAAATAATTGCTGTAGTTGCTGTAGTTGCAATAGTAACAGCTGCAACTGGCTGAGTTGCTCTTCCAGCTATTTTTGGGGCAACATCAGTTATCGGTTGAGCGTGATTAGCAAATAGTCTAATAGCAATATGAATCTGAGCATCAGCCTGAACTGTAGCATCTCTATGATTTGTAGATCCTAGGTGACATGACTCTATGGAAGAAATGGTCGCTGATGTAGGAACTGACTTTGTACTAAATACTTTTCATGCCGTTGCATTTGAGAGACTCATTATAAAATCATGGTGATCAGTATGAAGATTAGGAAAGACTTGATTAATATGAGGTGATTTATGAACATGAATATCATTAGAGATATATCGTGATAAAAAAATTGAAGAAAAATATCATTGACAGCCATTATTTCAAGAAGAAGAATAAATATCTCTCATATTTGACATATTAGCATATATATAGTATTATATATATGCTTTTTTATATTAACACAGATTCTCGAAAGGAGATTGAAATGAAGCAGAAGCATAAAAAAGGAGGAATCCTAACTTGCCTATTGTTATCAGGATGGATTTTATTCGTCCTACTAGGAACAAACTACCTAGAAGGATTCTATTCTTCAGTGGGTATAACAAAGGACATGATTACTGGTTTTGGGGGATTTATCTGTTTGATCTTCCTCTATTACCAGATGCTCTGGGCAATTGAGACTGATCCAAGTGCAAAGACACTTGATACGCAAGTATCAATGATCCCCGCACTTGCAATAATAATCTCTTTTGCCTGTGTAATGCTTACAGGTATGGAAATGGGGAGCCAAAAGGTTTTCTGGTACATGAATGCTGGACTATTCACTACAGCATTCGTTATCGATTTCTCAGCAGGCAACCAAATTGGAAACATAATCCTCAGCCTGAAAGACATTAACTTCGGAAACGGAAATGATTGATACCTAAAACTGTAAACACATCACAAAATAAGATGTGAAATATAAAAAGCATCCTACTGTTCTGATCTCTTAGAAGATTCTTAACAATAGGACAACTTTCCCCTGGATGAAACCAGGGGAAAAATTTTGCCTAAAAAATCATACATCAAAAAAAGACTTCCATGAAAGAAGTCTTTTTAATTATACTATTATTATGCTGCCTTAGATGTTTTGACGGAATTATCATTTGCTACTGGCATTATGTTATCATTTGCCACTTCTGGCATACTCGAAGAGTTAGTCACTCCATCGTAATGATTTCTAGGTATAAAATTTGTGTCTGAAACGCGTAGTCCGTTCACCCAACCATCTGTTTTTGTAGTTCACTTAGCAAGTACTTCATTGATAATAGATGTTCACTTTCCAAGAACTCAGGTAGGAGTCTTAATTACAGATCCTATAAGGTCTCCAAATCCTTCGACTCATGTTCATAGTCATTTTAAGAGTCCAAAACGACTTTGTCATTTATTTGATATAATATTAGCAGCAAGTCTTGTAGTATAAGCTTTACTAAAGTCTACTCCTCTCTCCAGATTATTATTTACTACGTAAACTAATGCGTCATTTAGGGTTGCAAATGGTAAACGAAGTGATTTCATAACTACATCTGACCCAACTGCAGGAAGCGTAAGCAATAATTTTTTCCAATTCGATTTTGAAAAAGTAGTATTGATAGGTTTTCTAACAAGCTGTGCTGTATTTTCTGCAGCTGTTATCAAACTAGGAAAAACAGTGCTCATTGCTTTTTCTCAGATGCTTTTCGTTGCTGTGGCTATATCATCAACAGCTCAAGTAAATAATGCATCATTATCATTAGATACTTTTCCTATATTAAAATCTAACTTTGTAGGCATGTTTTAAACAAATTAAGAATTAAATCTATAATTATAATATCATGAAATACTAATTTGTCAAACATAAAATCTATTTCATAATAAATTAAGGTTGTTTCTTACCATATTCTTACAATACATATGTAAAGTGTAAAGCAGAATTTATAGAACTAACCAGAAAAGTATGATATTATGACTCTACAATAAAAATAAAAATAAAATTATGAT
>CALHCH010000063.1 GCA_937930555.1 Candidatus Absconditabacterales bacterium
TGATGCCATGCTCCAATGACTCAGAGCATCTGGAGACATATCCCTAACCATAGCAGAAGACGGATCATACGTCATACATATACCTCACGATCCGACTCTAGAATGAAAAAGCATCTCAGAAAGATTTGATGAGTCTTTTGAGGATATATATGATTATTATACTGAGGTCCAGGACGAAGATGGGGTACTTATTTTTGAGCCTATCATACTCTCTGAGTCGGATATAGATCATCCGAGATTAGTGATAGCAATGGATGAGGCATTAGATACCTCGACCGACACTGACACCGATATAGATACTTCCTTAGATGAGAGCATAGAATCACTAAAAATACCAACTTCTTTTGCTGATGCGATGAATGTGATGCAGAGATTGGTAGAGATCACAAGTGAAAAAATGAGCTTTTGAATCCAACAACTACTATCTCTAAAACTTGATAGTATTTTTGGTGCATTGGAGATAAATATATCTAATCGAAATTGACATGATCAATTTCAGATTTTGAAAAATAATCTAATTATTCTCAGAGATAATATAACTAATTTATGAATATTTAAAAATTATGAATTTGTAACTCTTTCTGGTAATAGACCTTGATCTACCGCTTGAATGTTTGATATACCAATACCAAGGCTTAAGTATAGATTGTGAAAAAAAGCAAAAATACCACTTAGTGATGGTTCTTTTGTTGAGTGACATATTGCCTTTACTGGAGAGGAGTATAGTATTATTACTCTACAATGGCTTGATGCCAACGGCCAATTTGTATCAAAAGAGATCTCAAAAGAGATGTACGACGCTGCACAAAAAGGTATCAATCTGATGCAAGATGTGATAGAATATCAAAATCAAGTAAGACTAAACAAAGGTGAAAAGTATGAGGTAAACTCATGATGATTATATGGTATTCAAGTCTGAGATTTAAATTTACGTTTTTGAGAAGGTGCTGTACGATTTGGAGGATTGGAATCATTGGATCTAAGAGACGGCAATCCTAGAGCTATAGGGAGAGAGTCGTATTGAGCTGAGCTTATGAAAGGCAACAATCGATATAGTAGGCAACACTGCTGGATACAGTACGTAGATTGAAAGTTTTATGTAATCGATGAATCAACTAATGGAACAATTGCTGATATCGTAGTAAGAAAGACAAGAAGTAAACAAAAAAATAATAGAGAGAGCTCTGATCTCACTACTATACAAGAGCACGTACATAAATTTCCTAGAAACTCAGAAAAGAAAGAATCCATGGATATATCCAGAGAGAGTGATGTAGCTGCGATATGAGATCTACATGGAGACTGGAAGGCATATATAGACAATCTCATCTGAGTAGGTGCAATCGACCAAAACTGAGACTGGATAGGTTGAAATCAGAAAATAGTCTTTCATTGAGATATCTTGGCAGACAGAGGCATGAATTCATTTCAGATCTTGGAGCATATAAATGGATTGAGAAAGCAAGCAAAAGAACAGTGATGAGATATATTGATTATCGCCTGAAATCATGATGATTTTTTGATTACCTATTTGACCTGAAGAGATTCGATAAATTGAAGTCCATTTGATTATGTAGGTAGCAACGCTGGTCTATATGAACTAGAACAGTATGGTCCTGTAGAAAATAAAAATAGAAAAAAAATTCTCAAAAAAATGAGAATGGATCCTAAGTGAAGATTGGTGCTTGAAGAGATTTGTAATATGAAACTGGCCGAGCAGATAGATGATACCTTGTATCTGCATACAAATCCCACAGATGGGATATTGCAATCTATACTAAAATACGCTAACTGATCAGAAAACAATAAGGACATATGATCGGGAATTGATGCAATCAATACTATTCGACAAAAATGATTGAGACAACAATTGTTATGAGAAAATCATAACATAGATCTACAAAAATTTAATGATTTGGCTGATGCATATCTAGCTACAACAAACTCTAATGGCTATAGATGAGACTGAGTCACTACCCAAAGAACATCTGAGAATAAGGCATACTATCAATCTCTAAAGGAAAACGGGATCAATCATATCATGCATTGACACGAATGAGAGTGAGGGGCCTTGAAGGAGACAGAGTGAGTGCGCATTATAGATAATGACTATGGCTATGGTAAGCCAGATAATCAAGGTAATAATAAATATAATGGACCTAAATCTTATTCAGAAATAAAGAAGAATGGTCAGGTGAAGAGGGGGGAATGAGGAGAAGAATTATACAAAATTGATAATACTCAAAATAGCGAGACTAATGAAAATTCTAGTTACCTCTCATCAAAAATTGCTGAAATGAAAGTAGGCAATATCATGACTTTGAATTTACCAAAAGGTGAAATTGTCTCATTGCAAAAAATATCCGAGTCATGAGAGGTGAAAATTATTCATTCATCATCAATCGCTTATCAATGAATGAAGGACGATATATGAAATATTAGAAAAACGAAGAAATGAACAGTGCTTATTTTTGTGATAGATGGGAAAAATAAGTGAATCACATTGAATGATGCACACATACAGTCACAAGATGGTGAGCTAATACATGATCTCAATCGTGCTCAAGTGCAAATAATCATCACAAGGCTCAGAGATAAGGTTGTGAAGCGGGAATCTGACAATGAGTGATATGAAATGCAAAACGCACAAGCTAGAATAGATGCTTTGGACAAAATGATTGAGAAGTATAATAAGAAAATTCAACAAGAAAATGACTCAACTAAACTGGAGAATCATAAGAAAAAACTTAACGATTATGAAAATTCTAAAAAAATAATGGAACAAAAAATGGAAGAATATATGCCTCTAAAAAATAGTTTTATGTATTATCTGCAATTATGATCAAGTATGTAATTTTTTTGTATATCAAAAATTTGACAAAATTTGGTTCAGTCTTTAAACTATAAGAGTTAGGTTTTTTATTGTCTTACAAAAACAAAAATGCCATTAGATCCAAACAAATTTACTATCCATCAGAAGGTTGAGGATATAGATTGGGTAGAGCAGAAAGTCAGAGCGGAGATTGGCAAACAACTTGCTCATCTCAAGGATGATATAAACGATACCAAGCAGCTCCATGAAGAGCTACAAGCTGAGCTGGAGATGTCACATGTCGATCAGATTCTTCAAGATTCACTAGCAATCTTCCAATCCAAGTCTTATGTAGAAGCATTTACTCAAATGTGATCTGCGTTTGTGCTTGCACTACAAATCAAACTTGTAGATAAGTGATTTGATCCAGGAGATCTTGATGGCATGTTTGGTAAAGATACCAAGTCAGCTGTAAAAGCATATCAAGAGTCAGTAGGACTTGTAGATGGTAGTTGAAATTGAGATGGTGCTCCAGGGAAGATTACTATAGCAAAATTATTGGAGGTGAATACAGAAACCCCAGAACAAAAAGCTACAAGACTCGTCTCACAACTCCCAGCAATCTCAGATGTTGACGCAACAACAGCAGCAGATGCTCAAATAAAAATCGACGAAATCCTAGCACTATGAGTCACCCTAGATCCAGCAGATCAAACAATAGTAGATGATCTCACAGCGCATATCAATAATCTTAAAATTATAGATGAGATAAATAATTGAAATTTTGATAATACAAATTGACTCACTACACTTGACGAACCAACAGCAAAAGCACTCGCAACACTCCCTAATGGTTGGCTCTACCTCAATTGACTCACTACACTTGACGAACCAACAGCAAAAGCACTCGCAACACTCCCTAATGGTTCGCTCTACCTCAATTGACTCACCACGCTGAATGCCAGGCAGATTGAATCATTATCTGATTTTGACAGAACCATTTATTTAGAAAATTTTGAGCTAGATGGAGAGAGTGCAAAGGCTATAGTAATATATTGACTTGATAATATTGGAGATTATGATTATGCTGAAGTAGCACATAAATATATAGAAGTTGATTGATCTGTAGCTGGACTAGGTAGTATCAAGCATAAAATTGAGAATTTTACAACCGAAGTACATGGAATAAAAATTGATGTAAAAGAGCATAAAATCTGAGATGTGAAATTAGATATAAATTTAGATATATTTAAATTATTCGAAAGAATTAGTGCTGCCAAGGATCTCCTTACTTGAGATCGAAAATGATATGAAATCAATAATTCTGCTTGATTGTGAAGTGGTCGAACTTATGCTGATGGGATTTGATTTGATGATGCTTGATTGTTTTGAGGTGATGATGTGATCGTTATCTATCCATCAATGTATGATGATTTATGAATCACAAAAGGAAATTACCAATCTGTAGTAGACGCAATAAATCAGTATGCAGTTGCAAAATAATCCTAAGAGTTTTTGATAATCAAACAATATGAAAAAACTCCTCGATCAACTAAAAAACACTCCAGGAATCTCCTGAAACGCAGCTGCCGAATCTCTGATCGCCAGCACATCTTCTGACGTACTCAAAAATCTCAAAAAACCAAAGAAGATGATGAGATCTGTAAATGGTATGTTTGCCGGTCTAGATGCACTATGACTCTCTACATCGACTCAAGGTCAGGTAGATGCCTTCAAATCTGCGATAAATAACGAATTAAGTGCTCTAGATGCAAAACTGGCTCAAGCTATTCAGACTCAGACAGACAAGGCTACTGCTGCAGCAACACAGACTGCAAAAGAGACAAAAGAAGCAGCTGAAAAGTTGGAAAAAGCCACAGCAGCAGCTATAAAAGATCAAGAAAAGAAGGCGAAGGAGGCGGAAGCTGCAACCAAAAAGACTATCGAAGATCAAAAGAAGAAGCTGGCAGACGAAAAAACTGCCAATAAAAAAGCACTCAAAGAACTGGAAGAACAGAAAAAAACTGCACAAACCAAAGCAAATACTGATCTCAAGAAGATCAATAATAACATCGAAGCGGCAAAAAAAGAACTAGCATCAGCTACCGATCCCAAAAAACAAGCAGCAGCGCAAAAAAAGATAGATAAGCTGGAAGGAAAATTGGCAAAAGAAAAAGAATTGGCGACTAAGTTACAGGAGGCAAAAACTGATAACAAAAATACCAAAAAAGCAATAAAACAAAAATCCTGAAAAAAACGATACGCTCCATGGACTCGATGAAGAAAGAAAGAGAACGCCTGAGAGAGCACTACGGATGTAGAGCCAATAGCTGATCCTGTAGAGGGTACTGCAAAAAAAACACCAAAGACTAAGGAAAATATATCGGAAGATATACATCCAGTCATCTGAAAAAAAACACCAAAAGCTCAGGAGACAAAAAAACCTACTCCAACTGGAGGCGCAAGCCTGACCACTACCACAAAAAGCGGTACAGCACTCGTAGATAAAGTCTTGGATCCGGGCAATAGATTTTTGGATGGTATAGAAAATACTACCAAAGGATTTTTTGGTGCTTTTATCCCGTCATTGGGCAAAGGTAAAGCGTCAACAAAGTTGGATAGCTGGAGCGCCAAGTGATCTGGTATCCTGGATAGTATTGGTAGTCTGCCAGGCAAGATTTTTGGTGGTATCAAGTCATCGATAGTGCCATGAGGATGAACCCGTGGCGACAATCTCATCATAAAGACCTTGGATAAAGGCAATAGCCTGTTAGATCAAGCAGAAAATATGAGTTCGAGCTTTGTTGGTGCTATGTTGCCATTTTGGCCATTCAAAAAAAAGAGCAAAAAATAATTGCTGTGACGAGTAGATCGATAATCACATAGACATTGATGATGAGCGATTTTTCGCTCTTTTTTGCTTTTTATCTAGAGAGTGATTATACTTGAGATATGCAAGATATCTTTAGATCGGTATTGAAGACTCCAGAGATAGGAGCAGATCTAGTAGTCCAGCAGGAGCTGGAGACACTTTTTGTACAACTCCAAGAAAACATAGAATCAGACGATATGCAAACTATATCTACAACTATACAAGACCTGGAGGGCAAGGTAGATGCGCTGGGACTCTCAGCTGAGAGTAGATCAGTGTATGACCAATACAAAAAAGAGCTCGCAATGCAGCTTGTCACCAAGAACAAAAACATAGCAGACGCAGCTGCACAGCAACAGACTGATCTGGGGTCATTAGAGTCGTCGGTACAGCAAAAAAACACTGCTGTAAAAAAAGCCGGTATACGGTCTGGACTATGATCGCTCTGGGGTCGCGCTAGCTGAAAGCTAAAGAATATCCGAGAGAGTGGAAGCGGTATAAGAAAAATGCTTGCTGGTATCTGAAAAAAAGTAAGCGCATCAGCAAAATCACTTAGAGAGAAGGTCGCGAAAAACGCTCTATGATTTATGAGTATTGTGTGACTTGATAACTGGTCAGTAAAAATACTTGAACGACTCCATCTAGCTGTAGTCACATGAGAGGCTGCAACAATACTGGATCCTGAAGTAAAAGCAGAAACAGAGTTAGAAGAGCAAGGAGAAACAGAGTTAGAATGAGAAGTCGCTGAAGTTATTGATCCTGATCTGGACCAAATAAAAAGAGGGATCGTTGATTGACTTAGCAAAGAAGAGCTGCTCACCAAGATTTGAATCACCTCACGTATACCATTTGAGGCTCGTGAGTGATGATATTCACTCAATGAGTTTGTGTCACTTATCTTGCCATTAGCCAATGAGATACGTTCCAAATATGGGATACCTGTATCTATTATATTGGCTCAGGCTATCAAAGAGAGTGGTCGCGGATCCAATACACACTCTAGAGAACATTTTAATTTTATGGCGATCAAGGCGCATAGATATCGAAAATGAAGAACTTTTGGTGCAGTGGATGACGATACAGATACGGCATGAAATCTAATAAAAAGCGGTTTTAGAAGCTATGAGTCTATCGAGCATGGATTTTATGACTATGCCCAATTTCTCAAATATCAAAATACGCTGTACCGTTCATTATTTGACTTAGAGACTACTGACTATGCGTGATGGGCAAAATGACTAAAAAAAGCAGGATATGCTTCGGATCCTAACTACGCTACAGGACTTATTGCTGTCATTGAGGAAAATAATCTCAATCAGTATGATTTTTAAGTTGATTTAGACCACTGGAGGCATATCTTCATCTGAATCTTTTTCTTTACCTGTAAATAGCTCTAGGATATTGTTGAAGTCTGGAAATTTTTCTTCAAATCGACTCTTACCTGTGTTGACTGCTATATGTCACTGTCAAGTATTACTTTCATCAATCTGAGAGTTGGTACCAAATGCTGATACCAATGATGCTATAGTTCAAAAAAACCCAGTCTTTGTGTCTCGTCAAAACATCTCACCAATCCTGCTAAAAAAACCACTTGGGGCGT
Organism: Candidatus Absconditabacterales bacterium; assembly: GCA_937930555.1. Classification (GTDB taxonomy): domain Bacteria; phylum Patescibacteriota; class Gracilibacteria; order Absconditabacterales; family Absconditicoccaceae; genus JAHDCT01. Next base: position 7,285 of record CALHCH010000063.1, read on the forward strand.
TATCTTGAAGTATCTTATCTTCTAGCGCCATCAATTCTTGATCAATAGATTGGATAGTTATTTTCTCATCTTCAAATTTTTTAAATTCTTCCAATTCCAATTCTTCTCACATTTTGGTTACAATAGATCAGATGATGGATTGGATATTTTCCTGATCTAGGTTGGTCGTATCTATCACAAATTCCTCAATCTCAGCATCAGAGTCGATATTTTCAGAATAGTTTAAATATTTTTTTTGAGTTAGGCTGCCATCTTCATTTTTGGATACATAGCTTTGCAGCTCAAATCCATCTTTTTGCTTTTCGTCTTTGTGTACAAACATATCATGTATTATATTTTTTTGTTGTATCTTAAATTCCTCATTGTTTGTTATTGAATGTTTGAGAGTGGATAGCTTATTCTTGAGATGTTGTCATACACCAGAATCCAAAAATCTTGATGCTATCTCATCTGCATCGAGAAAATCTGCCGTGAGGTAGCTTTTTTTTGTGGTATTTATTTTTGAGTGCTGTAGGGTCGGATTCATTTCTGAGATTGATTTGCAATAATAAAACTATCTATATAAGTATATGATACAGCTGTACACTTGTCAAATTTTTGACAAATTATCTCTCGCTGTTTATAATATATCTATGACAGAACTATCCACAGACTCAGTAGAGAATACTCAGCAGCAAGACCTCACCAAGCAATATCTTGATGATTTTTTGGTAGATATAAAGATAGCTGATAGTAGGGATGAGGCACAAGAAGATCTAGATAGTCTCAAGGACTGAATCACAACACCTGAGATGCAATCACTACAAACAACTGTAGATCCATTGTACAGTGAGGCATATCAAGCTATGACAGCACAACAATTGCAGGAAAAAGATCCTGAAGCATTGATGGCTTTTGATATATTATTGGGGAGAGAAGTGATACTAGAAAAAATCTTTGGGATGATACAGAGATACCAAAACCCTACTACCAAAATCATAGATAGAGAAGCTCTTATCCAAGAATACGATGCGATGCAGCTAGATACTTGGGCATGATTTGTGGAGTTTGGTAGCAATTTTTCTACCAGTCATGAGCATAAATGATTGATAAATATTCTAAATGGATCAACTTTTTCTGATAGTTATTTTGATGGATATATACAATCGGAGGTATTGTGACCTATATGAGATGGGGTATATGCTATGATAGGAGAATACAATAGAGTATATGGTGGGTCGGATAATAAGCCAGATGGAGTGATCCAGGATCAAGAGAAACTAGAAGAACAAGTAAAAGAAAAGTGAATATTTGGTATTGATCGAGGGACCAAAAAAGATAAGGAACTTATTATGCAAATGTGATTGCTTACTGGAGTGGTTGGTGGTTCCATTTGATTGTACAAATGGTTTACTGGTAATAAGCCATTCAAGTCAATATTTAGAAAATTGGTAGGCAAAACATGAGTTGGAATCGTTGCTTGAGGTAGTATTTGAGCTATGTTGACACGCTTTGTATTGCAGCTAAACAAGGCAAAAAATATACCTATCGAACAGGCGGTAGAGGTAGTGCTATGACAAGTAAAAAACTTTGCTGAATCAGATATGTGAAGAAATCTCAAGGCTATCAGAGTAGAGTGAGACAGGGTAGTAAGTCATGGATATGAGTCATATATGGAAGAGTGATTGACCACAGAATCTACACAGATAGATCTCCAAAATTTTAAAATACCTGGGAGATGAATCGGAGAGCTTACATTCCAAAATAATACTGATCTAGTCCATACAGCCAATCTTATCAATTATATAAAGCATACATACAGATGACTCTGTGCAAGTGAAGAGCCATTTGTGATCAATGAGACTACTGGTGATATAGAAATACGAGTCAAGGATGGTAATAGTAAGAAAAAGAAAAAGGTGGTGTCTTGAGGTCATTTTTCTACACTGATGAAATATATGCCTACCCTCAATGGGCACAAACAACAATGATTGCTCTGATCGCTACGTAGGACACTGATATGAACCGCGCTGGGCGCACAGACTGACTATAGTGGTAGATACATACTCAAGTCATATCTAGAATCTTTAAATATCTGGAAACAATGAACAACGATAGAAACACTACCTAGAGATGAGCGTATCAATGAAGTAGATAAGGTAGCGTATGATGTGCAGGAAGAAATTAGAAACAATAAAGACAAAGATAATCAAATAGATCACAGGAGTAATATTAGGGCTTTTTTGGTCGAATGAACAACTGATAGGTATAACATCAATTCTTGGGGTAAAGATATAGAAGTTGTATTGGATAATAATGGTACTGTAAGGATAAAATGATGTGATATTGTATTTGAAAATATAGAAAATGCTGTGAAGGTAGCTAATCTTACAAATTACTTTACAAAGAAATTTTGAGGTGAAAGTAAGTATGAGAGACCTATCAAATATGTGAAAGAGGATGCTTGGGATGATACATTGTATTTTTATGAAGACTGGACAGATACGCGAGTGCCATACGATGCAACTAGAATGCTAAGTGAAAAGAATCTTGAAGAATGAGGTATGTATGATTTCTTGTCTATAGACATCGAAAAATATGCAGAGTATCTAAATAATTTATGAGGTTGGCAAAAATAATAAAGTAGCTCTATTTTATTGTGGTCTTTAAAATCCTTATTTTACACTGATCCTTTTTCGACATCAAGACATACTGCACTGCGTTTGTATTTCTTGTATCTCAATTAGGCCAGCATACACATCCTACCAGATTATTAAAAACGTAAGTGTTTATGAAATGTTTCCATTTATTTTTACTTTTAAAATCCTGATGTTAAAATGAAAGGTCTTCACCTCCTCAAACTCAAATACTCCGTCATATTCCGTACGCAATATATCACACTGCCGCGTCATCATCTCCAAAAACATAGTCGGGCGTGCAGATCATCCTAGTGCTAGGAGCTGATCAAACATCACGCGATACAGATCCAATCCATCATCACCTCATACAAACGCCATCTTGGGTTCTCGTTTTTTGATTCATATATCGGTGTTTTCGTCAAACAATCATTCTGGGATGTAGGGGAGATTGGCTACGAGGACGGTAGGCTGATCATCTAGGAGTATACTGTGTATCTCGGGATGGTCTAGGAGATTGGACTGTACCAAGTCAATACGACCAAAAATATCTGCTGAGTCGGCAAACAATCTACTCGCGTTGCTCCTAGCTACATCGAGCGTCTCGGGTACGAGTTCGCTTAGGAGTATTTTTGAGATATGTTTGGGATTGTGATATAGGACTGAGAGTCAGAGTACTCAGCATCCCGTCCCGATATCCAAGACAGCAAACGAGTCTTCGAGCTTCCGAGACTCGAGACTCGTTTGCTGTGCTATATACTCATTGACTGCTTCGATCATATACTCCGTCTCGGGGCGAGGGATGAGCGTATCGGGCGTCACTATATACCTGATACCAGTAAATTCCACATATCACAGGATATACTCGAGAGGTTTTTTGTCTATGGTATACTGGTGATAGGCGTCGCGTATCCAGCCGTGATCATCATCTGATATCTCCATCTCACTACGCAAAAACAGCTCCTCCTTGGTGATCGAGAGCTTGTTGCATAGAAGTTTTTCTAGGATTACTTTTTTGGGATATTGATCTGAGCTCAGGAGTTGTTCTATAGTCATAGTTGACAATGATATGGAAAATATATAATATGTAGTATATATATTTATCTTGTAGATAAAAGATGGGTTGAGTGTGACGTCATATGGATAGAGCTAGAGTTGAAAATCATTTACACTATCTGGCAGATAGTAATCTTTCTGTATGTGATATAGAAGCAAAAAAAGCTATAAAAGCATTAACATTGATTTTATGATGAGGCGCAAAAGCCAGTATTATTGATGCAGCGTATATGGTGATACGAAACAAAATTGATTTAAATAATTTTTCACAACAATTTGATA
>CALHCH010000064.1 GCA_937930555.1 Candidatus Absconditabacterales bacterium
TACCAATACTTGCAATACAGCTACTGGTGTCTGTGACAATCCAAGCACTATCACGCAATCTACTGCCTGTGACAATATAAATACGTTTGACACACCACAAGATTGCGATACCGCTTGTATCCAAGACAATCCAACTTGTTATGCTTGTGACACTTCAGCAGGCACCTGCTCTAGTACCACTTCTCAGACCTCTTGCGGGTGAGTATTTCCACTCACTAGTTGTACCAGTGGATGATCTATGTGTCCATCACCTGTATCTTGATGTATAGATGATAGAGCAAATAATTACAACCAAAATGCTACCGTGGACGATGGGTCTTGTACCTACAACGGATGTCAAAACGAAATGTGTATTACCACACTCACAGCACCAAATGGAGCAACTTGTGCAAACAATGCAGAGTGTGTCACTACAGTACAATGATGTATCGACTCCACAGCAAACAACTATAACCCAGCAGCAACCCAAGACAATGGAAGCTGTACCTATAACGGATGCCAAAACGAGATGTGTATCACTACACTTACAGCACCAAACGGAACTTCCTGTGCAAACAATGCAGAGTGTGAAACAGTAGTGCCTTGATGTACTGACACTACAGCAAACAACTATAATCCAGCTGCAAATCAGGAAAATAATACTTGTACCTACAATGGATGTATGCAAAATGCCTGTGTCACGACACTTACTAATCCAACCACTGCTACTTGCGATACTACAACAGATTGTCTTGCTTGTCCAAACAACGCACTAGATCAACAGCCTGGAGATAGCTGTGATGATGGAAATACTCTTAGTACTAGAGATTCTATCCAGACGAGTTGTGGGTGCGTGTGAGTATTGCCAACTTGTGGAAATGGCGACCTAGATAGTGGCGAAGAATGCGATGATGGAAACGCTAATGAGACTGATGGATGTGATACAATGTGTAAGACTAATGTATGTGGTGATGGAGAAGTAAATTGATCAAAAAATGAAGACTCTTGTAGATACTTTGTACAATACAGCTCAGATTTATTTGACCCTATTGGAGAAATTAAATATACTGTTAATTCAATAAAATTAGACGATTGAAGAGTTGTAGAAGTTAATACTTGATGAGTTTTTACTGAAATCTCCCCTGGTATTTGAGATATAAGAAGCTATGCAGAATTGGCTAATATATTGAATACAAACTTAGATCAAGAATATACAGTAACAGGTTATCAAGATGCCTGAGTTAGCTCAACAACTACTATCTTATCAACAATCAGTAATGAGTATGGTATAGAGAGTCTAAATATATCTTGGGTCAACAATGACACTATTGTGTGTATATTGAGTTTAGAATGATGAACATGTAGTGGTGATACTTGAGATATTGTGTATTCATTTCAAAAAGAATGCGGACAGCCTATCATAGAGATTTGCGACGACTGAGCAAACAATGGCACACCGTGATACTGTAGCAATGATTGTACCAAAGTACTCTCAGATGATGCAGCTGTCACGATGACTGACCCATATACATGTGGTGGAGATCTCGTAGGTGAGGTGACTGCTAGTGATGATCTCACCATAGATACTGTGACGGTGATGCTGATATGAGATACAGATTATACCTATACGCTCTCTGGATCAGATCTGATAAACAATACCTATACTCTGGATATAGAGTATGTAGATACCTCTGCATCTGACTATGTACTCCCTGGTGAGTATGTAGTATCTTATCAAGTCACGACACTAGAATGACCGATGTATAGCAACTCATATACCACCCAAATCACCGATCAATGCGATACTAGTAGACCTACCGTACAGTTTGATAGGTATACGTGTGGTGGCGATATTTCTGGGGTTATTGATATGGAGACTACAGACAATCTGGAACAGCTCAATATAATTATCAAACAAACTGATGGTAGCGTTGTTTCTACAATTAGTATAAATACTGACCTGATACCTGCTGATGGTGCGTTTGATACAATACTTTATTACAACAATTATAAGCCTGATACCTATGTGGTAGAATATGATATACAATTTGCAAATGATGAGAAAAATCTGACGTGAGTCGTGTGAGTGTATCTACTCACCAACCAATGTAATACGCCAAATGGATGATGAGGATGAGGTCGTGCTTGATCTAGACCGATAATCTACTGTGGAAACAATAAGATCGAAGAAACAAATATGGAGACCTGCGATGATGGTAACTATATCAATGGAGATGGATGTGATAGTAGATGTATGCTCGAATGAGAGCTAGAAGAAGTAACCACAGTGCTTACTGGCACCGACATAGCTATCATCACATCTGAGATGGCAGTGCAGACGATAGATCCTATCAAACCCAAACCAGTACCAGCTATCAAGCCGCCGACTCCATCTATCACGCCTAGACCACTCACTCCACCATTGCCTCGTATACCTATAGACGAGCCAGCTATACTACCTCAGACTGGAGCTAATATGTGCTATGAGCTTATTGTTGGATAATGAGTATATAAAAATTGCAAAAATACCTCGTCGTCGATATAATACATATATCGACGATTTTTTTATCGGTCACGAGAGACGCACTATGGGAGAGTTACAATCATTGCTCAATCAGCTCATACACTCATCAGACCTGGCACAGTTGTCAGTGATTTTGGTGGTGGTGATCATCATAGCAGGACTGACCAAAGCACTGAGACAGCCACTGATTATATGATATTTGTTGGCGTGAGTACTGGTGTGACCATTAGGATTTGGACTTGTGGAGGTGTCTGAGGATGGGCATTCATTTATAGAGTTGTTTTCGCATTTAGGGATTGCCTTACTGCTGTTTATGGTATGAGTGGGACTAAATATCAACGTAATCAAAGAGCAGGGTAAGACAGCGCTAGGGATATGAGCGATACAGATCATAGCGAGTGTAGGGATAGGATTTTTACTCTCATATGTGCTAGGATATGATACGATTACGAGTTTATTTATCGCTATAGGGCTGACGTTTTCTAGTACGATCGTGATAGTCAAACTCCTCTCCGACAAAGAAGAGGAGCAGACGGTATATGGTAAGATCTCTGTATGAGTACTCATAGTCCAGGATCTAGTAGTGATGCTACTCCTGATGCTGATCGCTCTGCAGTGAGGAGATACTGGCGGAGGAGTTATGTTTTTGGAGGGGATATTGTTGTTTGTGATAGTGATCTTGTTTTCCACATACATCCTCCCGAGACTCGTCAAGCGACTCGCCCAAAGCCAGGAATTTTTGTTGCTTATTGGTATATGATTGTGCTTGATACTTGGGACATTGTTTCAGGTGGTTGGGTTTAGTTTTGAGATATGATGCTTGTTGGCTGGGATGTCGTTTGCTACGTCACCGTTTCGTATGCAGATCATCTCCAAGCTCAAGCCTCTCAGGGATTTTTTCTTAGTGCTATTTTTCATAGCATTGGGGTTGGAGCTGAGTCGAGCAGGGATGTGAGCGCATATACCGTTGCTAGTCGGATCACTGCTGTTTGTGATATTGCTCAAGCCAGCTATCATCTATCTAGCGAGTGTACGATTTGGCTATACCCACCAAGTATCATTCAAGGCTGGGATGAGTCTGGGACAGATATCTGAGTTTGGATTTTTGATATTGGGGATAGGACTGAGTCTATGACTGGTCACTGATGAGTCACTGATGTCGGTGATGGTACTGGTCGGGATCATCACGATCGCTCTGTCTAGCTACCTCACCATGCACAACAATGCACTCTACGCAAAATCACAAAAATACCTAGGTCGCGAATCCACTGCTTCTACAGAAGAGCTCAGCACTCACGAGTTGGATGATGTGGAGGTGATATTGTTTGGCTACGGGAGGATAGGAAGCAAATTGGCAGAAAAGTTTGCGACTGATGGAGTGTCGCATGTGATCATAGATCATGATCCAGAGCTCACCAAGCATCTAGAATCCAGATCTGGAGCGTATATATTTGCTGATGCGAGTAGTGTGGATGTGTATAGACATATGCTACATCCAGGGCTGAGGATGGTAGTGAGCACGATCAGAGATCTCGAGGATGATCTGCTCGTGATACAAGAGATGCAGAGATATAATCCTGATATCATCATCGTGGTCGTATCCAACTACGCAGAGCATGCGCTGAGTCTGTATGCTGCAGGAGCTGACTATGTGATCATGCCAGATGCGCTATGAGCCAAGCACACGACCGATCTGATAGGGGAGGTATGATTTGATATCCAGAAGTTTGTCCAATGAAGACTCGACCATATACAGGAACTCAATGAGAGGGCTGAGGGGTATGTGGATGTGAGGGAATAAAAAAACTACCCAGAGAAGAGCTCTGGGTATTCTTTTTATTAGATTATATGATAGATTGAGGCAGGTCATTATCACTAAAATCTAGCCTCTTACTCCTGATCTTTAGTCTCTACTTCAACACCTTATCAATCAATCCATACTTCACCGCCTCGTCCGCAGACATAAAATTGTCTCTCTCGACATCTTTTTCGATAGTGGACAATTTTTGTCCTGAGTGTTTTGCCATGAGTTTGTTTAGTCTGTCTCTCATGCCTAGGATACGCTCAGCGTGGATGGCGATATCGGTTGCTTGCCCCTCTGTACCACCTAGTGGTTGGTGGATCATTACTTCGGAGTTGGGGAGGGCGTATCTTTTGCCTTTGGTGCCTGCGGTGAGCAGCATAGCACCCATAGATGCAGCCATACCGATACACACGGTCACTACGTCACACTTGACGTATTGCATGGTATCGTAGATAGCCATACCTGCGGTGACAGATCATCCAGGGGAGTTGATATACATCACGATATCCTTGTCTGGATCTTGTTTTTCTAGATATAGCATTTGTGCGACGATCACATTGGATGTCTCTTGGTTTACTCCAGCTCAAAAGAATATAATCCTATCTTCCAACAATCTAGAATAGATGTCATAGGCTCTTTCACCGTTTTTTGTTTTTTCTACTACGGTAGGGATGATCATTGCTTGTGGGTCTATATGGGACATGTGTGTATCAATAATATGTATAAAAAACAATTGTCTTAGCTATTGCAATACAGTTCTCCTTGAATTCTGTCATAAGGAGACTATTGTTGCGTATAGATACTATACATATATGTACACAAAAACACCAAAAACCCCATCATATACTTCATTTTTTCTTTACATTCTGCCATAGCAATATGAACCACTTATCAAAAATCACAAAAATAGCTCTCCTCTCGTGAGCTTCGATATTTTTGTTGGGTATTTTTTGAGCTGTATCGGCTGATATCATCTACGATCCAGCGACCAATAGCTACATAGATACTGATACTGCCACTCAGACTACTACGTCTGATGGTGATACCATAT
>CALHCH010000065.1 GCA_937930555.1 Candidatus Absconditabacterales bacterium
GTCAGGTGAGTTTGGTTTCTGGGTTTTTATGTTGCAGAAGTTTTCAAAAATTTGAAATTTCAAACAAATGTTTGTAGCCCATAAATCTTGCTCTAAACTGAGGTATCTTTGTAATTAAATCCAATAAAACCTTAATCTGATCGGAAGTAAAATGGCTGATATAATGCACAATACTTTTTCCATTTAGTTCATTTGCAATAGCGACAACATGAATCTTAAATAAGAAAAAATCCAGAAGAAATTTTGCTTTCTTGAACTTTTTACCTGCTAAAGCATAGATAAGTAATGTAAGTCATTCACTATTAGTGGTGGAAAAATCAAAATCATCTCCAAGCCATTTTATATACCTCTCTAAGTCTTGCTCTGACATACTCTCATCATCTACCATATGATGGACGATAGATTGTCAGTCAATATCGTAGAGGTCTACAAATTTATACTCAGAGTGAAGTTGCTCCAACCTCTTTTCTCTTTTTTTCTCAATTTTCTCTTGTGATCGTTTTTCTTTTATGCGTTGGATTCATTGAGGTGGATTTAGTTTGTAAGTCTTATCTTGATCCGATATATCCATCAATACAAACGTTTCTTCTCACAAAACAGGAGTTTTTTTAATCACAAAATTATCCAAAAATTTGAGTTTCTTTTCTGTAAAATCTGACTTGAGTCGTTCGGTGGTTTTCGTTCGATCTATTCACTTATCTAGCATTTTTTTGGCAAAGTGCTCGCTTCACAACTGACATGCTATATCAAAATATGACATTTTATCGCTAGATTCTAGATGCAGTACTGGATTTTCAAGCAATGGCTTTATAAACACATATCAAATATCAAGCACATGTTCCATATCAAGTGCAGCTAGTTCTAGATACATATAATGCAGTATAATTACAACATATTTGGTAGTCCAAGTGGCTCATCTCATATGCTGTATATACTCAGTCAATGATTCTGATGTCAGGAAGCTATTTTTTACATCAATTTTCATTTCAGTACTCCCAATAGGTCAAGATAAAAAATCTTCCCATCATTTTTCCAGAAAAATATCTTTTGGCATTTCATTGAGATGCTCTAAGATACGACTAAGTATATTTCAATAATTTCTTTTTACATCCTCCTGTCATCTGAGCAGCAAATATGATTTGACAAACACATATGGCAATATATCAAACATTTTTTCAACAATACTAGCAATATGAGGAAATTCACCTTGATTGAGATCTATGATGTACTGATTTCCCTCACTCCAATCAATTCCTTTTAGGAATCTAGTATTGAGCTCCTCTTTCAACTCATCAAATCATGAAAAAAGATGATCTATTTCTTTTGATTTCTCACTATACATCGCTCCGATACTTGGATTTCAAGACCTCATAGCCTCTTGCCATGAATAATCAACTGTTCAATATACATAAATATCGGCTTTGGGCTTTGAGAGTAATACACACTGTTCAAAAGATCTTCCTCTTTTGAGTTCATTCTTCATATTTCACCAAAATTTATTCAAAAGGACGACTTTCTCTTTCAGCTCTTCATGTCTCTTAACATCACGAAAAGGTGCTTTAAGTAATCAATTCACAAAATTTACTTGTTTTGAGCCTGACACTCTATCTATCAATAATGTTTCTTTATTGTACTGATCATATATGTATTTCATCTGACTGATTGTCTTTATCAATCCTTCAAGATGCTCATTACCAGAAAAAGCAGTACTAGATAGACTCTCATTCAAGAGGTTTATTGTTTCTCTAGGATTTGTTGAATTCTTTATAGTTTTGGTGACATATGCCATCGCATAATCATACTTAGCTCTCTGATCCGCATGATTAGTAAACAACAATATGGCTATAGATACCTTCATTCTCATCATCACTTCTTCTGTCTCGCTGAGTTTTTTTCCAAGTTTTGCACTCCTGAGGAGAGTCAACAGCACTGGATCTGGAAATCATCTCTGTATGGCGAGCAGCTGCTCACGCTGAGCTCCATCTCGCGGCAATGATACAAGCCAAGCTAGTATATGCCCTACCTCAAAAGACTCTAATCAAAAAATATCTCCAGCAAATCATACTGGCTTGCTACTTACTTTGTCGATACGTGGATCGTATCACAGAGCATATATCCAGTCCAATACATGTCCAAAAGTCTTGTCAGTGCATCACTCACTCAAGATAAGATCTTGCAACTCAGATCACAGCTCCTGCACTCTCTCCATATCACTATTTAGCGGAAACATAGGGAGCTCGTATACTCACTTGTTTCGCAATATCAAGACATCTTGTCGGCTAGAGTGTATAGTCTGTGCATGAGATAGTGCTGATAGATATATCCTCATCCTCTCCCTATCTGGTCAGAGTCATCATATGATCTGCAATAACTCTATAAGTCTCTCGGTAGTCAAAGGCTCTGATGTGATAGTTATCCATCTTGTGATATCCTGCTGCATCGGATCATCATCTGGCAGCATATCATAAACACCGATATATGAAGTCTCATTCTTAGTATATGTATTTACTAGTTCTTCTGCTTCATCCTGACTATATATCAATATATGCTCTACTCACTCAGATATCTCATCCGTGAGTCCTTGCACTGTAGCTGGCACAAAATTTTCAACGCTTTTTGCGTCATTTTTGATGTCTTGTTGTATGTCTTCGACCCACATATCAGATTGCTTTTTAGGTCTTCTTCTTTTGGCCATAGCAAACAAAGATAAAAATAACTACTATAAGTATAACGACAACATCTCATAAAAACAAAAAATCCTATCGTGAGATAGGTTTTTGTAGACCAATATATACTAGCAGACACGCCGAAGCGTGACTACTATATAGTCAGTATTAAGAGCAATAATTAAGAGAAAGAGACAAAACTTTGTGACAAACGGATGTTTGATGGAGACTGAGTTTCAAAACTGCTCTCCTGCAGTTTGATTACCACTACGCTAAAAGCCACGTAGCTAAAAGTAATCGGATACAAATATCTTTCGATATTTGAGCTAGATCAAAGATCTAGTACTTTCACTCTAGTTAGAAAGATGATTCATCCCCACGTTCCCGTAGGGATACCTTGTTACGACTTTATCCCAGTTACTGATTTTCTTCTCAATACACATGGTGCATCTTCAAAGAACCTCAACTTCCATGATATGACG
>CALHCH010000066.1 GCA_937930555.1 Candidatus Absconditabacterales bacterium
CCAATTACTAACTGTTCTACCAAAGAGTTTCATTGCATAATTTTATAATCAAGATTTGGTAGTGGCTCTATAACTTGACTATCATTTTCTACTACCAACGAAAGTCGAAATCTTAGCTTGGCAATTTCAACAGCACCAGGATCTATATCTACACCATATATAGAATTTTGTAATGCTTCTTTCTTGAGTCTATATCTCAATCATTCACTATTATCTCAGAGCATATTCTTATTTATATATTCTCTCAGTGTTACAATCTCCTTTAGCATCCCCATTGGAAAAGCTCAAGATCATACAGCAGGATCTACTACTGTCACTTCTGCTAAAGCTTTATCTAATGATCTTACGTTTGCTTCAAGCTTTGGATCAGAGAGAGTCTTTACCACCAAATCATTTGAGCCAGTTTCTTTAGAATCTTTTCTAAGAATAAGTTCATTAATCTTAGCTTCATCGAATCACGTCTTAGTAACTAAGTACTGTTTCAAAGATTCCTTGCACATATAATGAACAATTGGTCTCGGTGTATAGAAAGATCACTTACCTTTTCTTTCATTCTCTGGCAATAGGTTTTCGAAGATCTTCCCAAGCATCTCAGGATCTACAGCTACGTCTTGCTCAAGTGGATCATTTTCAAACACCGTAAAATTAAACAGATCGAATACATCCAGCAATTCTCCAAATGCATCATTTGCTTTTTTTTCATTTCACTTGAAGATAATATTCTCTTCTCATTTTCGCATATATCAGTTTACTGGCTCGAACAAACCACCGTTCAAATACGGTATTTTTGTAGTAAAGTATTCCGATCGATGATCATCTCTTTGTTTATTAAGTGTATCATAAAACAACCACTCAAGGTAGTCATTAAAATAATTTATACCTCAATTCTCTTTACGTGAATCTCATCAATCAACACATTCATCATATAGATCTCTCAGATATGTTTGATTCCCATTTCATCGGAGTTCTTTTTCTTGAACTCACATCCATCATTTCCTTTGTAAGAAATAGATAAATACAATCTGACCAAGTAATTTCTTCACGAAATTCTCAGCAAACTGTTCATCCCCGTGATTGACTGTTTGCTCTATCTTTTGAAAGACAGAATCAGATTTAAATAATTCTAAAATATATTTGTATTTCTCAACATAGTTCTTGAAGAATTCTTTTGTTACTGCCTCTACTGAAAATGCTGTTTCGATTTCAGCCACAGTAGGAGTCACTGTGTCATTTAGTAAATCTCGAAAGTTTTGCTTAACTGTTACGTTCCTAAGATCAGGGTTCACAAAGAAGCTAAATCTCTTTGCTGGCGTGAGTGAGTCTTTTATTTTTCAATTCTCATCCATTTCAAACTCTTGCTTGATGTATGAAAATCTCCAGGCTGGTTGCTTTTCATTATAAAAGACAATCAAAGCATCCTGGATTCAAAGTTTTGATCAGTATCACAAAAAATTCTTAGAGATTATATTTCTTTGCTTCGTTCTAGCCCTCTCAATAGAAGAAGAATCTTTCATTTTTATAACTACTACATCTAACTTCTTCTTAGAAGAATCTTCATATGTCATCAATCTAAGAAACTCATAACTATCATCGCCTGTTGGTTTCATAAACACTCATCATCTAGGAGACTGATTGAATAACTCTCAAACAAAAGCTGTATAGCTTTCAAGATCGAAAGGCTTGGAAAACATTTTTCTAATTTCATCCTTAGAAATAGCCATATAAGATTATGTTTTTAAATAAAGTATTCACTTAGTATCACTTCTATTTGATCAGATATTTCTTTATCTCACTTCTTTCTTGAATCTGAGTTTATATAATTTGAATGAATCAAAGTCTTTAGTTCATTGTAGACCTTAGTTGGATTCTCAAAAGGCTTGTACTTATCAAAGACATCATTCACACTTCTAACTAATGGTAGTGGCAAGACATTATTTAATAGCAAGTTCTGTACAACTAAGAAGTAACTCTCTTCTTCATCCACCATCCCAGCTGACTGCTGTAGCAGGAATCACATATAAGTTATTGCCGTCTTCCTTATCTTAACTCCCTTTCATTTATCTTTATGAGATTCTTCTACTGACTTATTGTCTATGAGTGTACTACGGAATCCATCCTTGTTTCTGTGTAACAGTTCATAGAAAGCTCAAATATCAATAAACTCTCTTTTAGTTTCTGGATCACACTTCATCAATAGTGCAGCCTCCTCAAACACAAGTTCTTCTGAATCAAACATATCAGAGAGATAGAACTTGAGATAATCATCTTGCTTAAAAAATGTGAGTAATTTGTCTGTATGTTTCTCAATCTTTCTGGAAGATCTAGATTTCTTAGGTAGTTTCTTGATTCTTTCAAAGAGTTCAGGATTAGTATCTCTGACGATTCTTAATTCTTTTAGAAAATCCAAATGCTCATTTCACGTTTCTTCTCATCATTCAGAATCAAGGAACTGAGCAGAACTCAATTTATCAAAAAGTGTTTTTGATTCTATGAGTACATCTTCACTAAGATGCTTGGCATCTGCCCCAAGTAGAGAAACAAACTTTTCCATCTTAGCTATTACATTCTTCTCAAGATTAATTACTTCATCGGCTTTTTGAGTAGGAAAAAAATTGTATACAAAGACTGAAGTATGCTTTGTACCTACACGATTGATACGTCATACTCTTTGTAATACACGCGTTGGATTCCAAGGTATATCATAATTGATAATCACATTAGATTTATGTAAATTGATTCATTCAGCCAATACATCGGTAGTAAGCAATATCTTTATTTTATCTTCAGGGTTTTTGTGTTGAGGATCAAAACTTCTTCTTACCATATCTCTTTCATCATTACTATTCTCACTAGAATAAGCATACACTTCTTGCATGTATCATAGCTTTTCTCTCAATGCTCATTCAAGATATTGAACTGTCTCCTTACTCTCAGAAAAAAGTATTACTTGTTTTTCCTTTAGATTTTTATCTGTATGTAATCTATGTACTAGTTCATCTATCTTAGGATCATTCGGGATATCATTCCATAGATCGTACAATTCATTCAATGTAGATAGGTCTTCTTCAAGATGTTGTAAGAATCATTCTCCATCAATTTCTTTTGTAAGATCATCTTTATCATACTTCACTACTTTCTCTTCATCTACTAACTGGATGAGCTTCTCCATATCTGATTCTAGTAGTTCATACACATCTACTTTCTTAGATACATATACATCTCCATTCTGATACATTTGTATAAATGATTCATAAGAATCTCTTATCCTTCATATAGTATTCTTGAATGCACTAAAGCTAGACTCAAGTCTCTTGACCAATCACGTTCTCATAAATCAAACAATATTCTTTTGTCAGATCTGCTGTATCTGCAAATCGCTAGCTTGGATCATTGCTCACTCCACAAGATAATTTACAGGACTATACCTTGCATAATGAAACTTAGCAATCTTTTCTAACGTTATATCAAATAGCTTATCAAGTTGTTCATCTAATTGATAGAAAACTTGTACTGGCTCAGCTGTATCAGGAAACTTTAATCACTGATTATTGATATCATCTGTATAGTATTTCTTAATATCAGACCTTGTTCTTCTCACCATCAAATGCTGTAGGACCTTAGTTCTCATCTCAGTTGAAGTGATCTTCAATGCTTCCTGATACTCTTTCTTTTCCTCATTGATGTCAATCTTCTTCATAGTTCATTCCCAGTTATTGAAGTGAGATTCAAGATTTGTAATTCAAGGCAGAGAGCTATCTCTTAATTTGTGAAACAACTTAATAAGATTCTTTAGATCATCGAACTTATTATTAAACGGGGTTGCTGAAACCAGGACTACTTTTTTTCACTGACAAATAGTAAGTAATTCGTCATATCTTCACGTGTCTTCGTTTCTAAATCTATGAGCCTCATCTATAAAAATATATTCATAATCATCAGTTCATTCACGAAGCAATCTATCTAACACTCACAGCGATTCAACCTTTGCTCATCATATCATAAACTCCCTAAGGTCTCTTTCCCATTGTTCTTTAATATGTGGAGGACAGATTATCAAAGCTTTTGCATTCAGGTGTTGTAACAGCAAGCAAGAAACTATTGTCTTACCCAATCATACCACATCAGCAAGAAATACTCAACCGTGTTTCTCTATCTTATGAAGAGCTTCTTTCACGGCATCTTTTTGGTACTCAAGTTCTTGATATCGATCAGGTGTATTCTTCATCTCTAACTCATTCCTGTCTCGATTAACTAGATTTCAAAAATACTCATACAAGAACTTTAGATATAATTCATAAGGAGAGATTGAATCATCAAGATGTGTTTTAGTTTTTACTGTATCAACAAACTGCTGACTCACATCCACACCATCTTCTCGCAATGGCTCAAATTTTTCTAATGCATATTCCACATCTCTTCTATCCTTAAGTTCAACATTAAATTCCATATTTCCCCTCAGTCCATTGTATGAGAAGTTAGATGACCCAGTTATTACACTACCGTAGTATTCAGGATTCACTTCTTGATTCTTTCTTATGATATACACCTTTGCGTGTATCTGTTCCTTGGGATATACTCTTATTTCTAACTTATCATTTTCTATGAACTCTATGAACTTAGTAACTCATTCATCAAATTCTTTTGAGTCTTCAGAATGTGCGAACTCTTTCTGTATAGCGTTTGAATAATCGTCCTTAATTTCCTTAGTAGCTTTCTGTTGCTGTGATTGATTAATCATATTAAGAATTGATTGATCCACATTCAATCATACAAGCACTCTAATTCTCTCTACATTCTCTAGTTCTTTATATATTTCGAAAAAACCACTTGCTCTGAAGTATCCAACAAGCACATCAAAATACTGAGTATTATTTTTGAGGCTAACCTTGAATCTATCAAGCAGTGTTTGACCAGGCTCATTTGTGAAAAATTTTGTATCTGTAGACATCCAATACTATAGTTAGAATAAAGAGCTGTCACCACTATACAAAACCCTCTCCAAAATACAAAGAGATCCACAACAAACACCATATACCAAGCTCGTCAATCTCTACCTCACTCTCCCCCACAACCACACCAATACCGCCACTACTCACACAATACCCACTCACCATCACACCACCTCAGTCGAGACGGTCAGCACCTGACTAGACCCAAACAATAAGACAAAAGCAATAAAGGATAAGAGACAAGATGATTGGAGGATGACATTTGTGTGCATAAAATCTTACTTATTACACAAGATTATGGGAATGGAGTTCTTTGTATATTCTAAGCAAAACGCTCTCATTTTGATCATATTTTCACAGAAATATTTCTACATATTCTATAACCATTTCTTTACTTATGTTCATTTTTTTGTCCGCTATTCGCACTACAATATTCTCAAATTCTTTGATAAATTGACTGGTTACATCTCTATCATTTGTATTGAGCAAGATGAATTGTGCGGTACTCATCAACGCTGTCCTCTTATTGCCATCTGCAAATTCATGACTTTTTGCTATTCCAAATAACATATACCCAATTTTGTCTGCAAATGCAGGGTAGTAGATGTCAGAACGTACCATATCTACAATCAATGAATTTGCCTCTTTATTGATAAATCCCATAAGTCATCATGAAACCTTCAAGACGTAATCATGGATTCAAAGAATGTTTTTGTAATCCAAATACAAATATGAGTACATGTTTACTTGTCCCTTAGTCTAAGTAAAACATCGGTATTTTCATCCATAATACTTACAAATTCTTGTGATTTTTCTCCAATCAACTCTGCATGTTCACGACAAAATTTTTCATATTCTTCAGGAGAAAGACTTTGGATGTATGGCAACATAGTATCATGAAGAACATCTCTAAGCGCCTTATCTCTTGTAGACATCAGTTTTCTTGCGTTTTGTACGAGTGGCTCCAATACAGGGCTTGCTCTAAATACATCAAAAATCTCTTTTGCTTTCCAAAAATCACATACTCAATTCTTTTCTAGTTCAGCTGCAAATCCATTTTCATATGCCGAAACAAGATTTAATACTTCTGTGTATAGGGTGTGCCTTACATTTTCTTTGTCTCAAAGCTTGAGCAAGGCTTTATACTCTTTTGCATTTTCCATAAAAATCGCCTCATAAACTAGATTAGTAAAATATGGATACTTATTTGCTCATCACTGCACAAAATCTCTCAGTGAGTCTGTAAACTTTTTTCTATAGTACAGACTATCTTTGTATGTTTCCAGAAATGTTTCATCATTTTGATTGATATACTTAGTGTTACCGCCCGCTCTTTGATTGATATAATCCATTACAATATTAAGCACTGTTACTCTCAGCTCCTTTGCTCTTTCACTATCAGAAAGCAGTAATCATATGTTGAGAAAAGCACGAAAACTAAATACTCATAAAATAGTTGTTTTGGTAGGGACATCCATGTCCCTAGCAAGAGTGTTTTTTGCATCAGCAAGCCTTTTTCCCGTCCATACTTCGTAGCCATTTTTCTTCAACTCATCTGAATTGGTGTCTAAATATCTTTTTATTGTTTTCTCATCAACATCATAATACTCAGCAACCTGCTTGAGAGTAAATCTTAACTGTCATTCTTGCTCTCGTCATGGCAATGCAAGATAACTCTCCACCAATCTGAGCGCTGGTGTATTATTTAGTATATTTTGTCTATCAATTTGCTGATCTACCATATGTGACGTAATGCATAAAATTATCCTTAGTGGCTCTTTTTTTCATCACTATACAAAACCCTCTTCAAAATACAAAGAAATCACGAACCCTACCTCACTCTCCCCCACAACCACACCAATACCGCCACCAATGATACAATACCCACTCACCATCACAACACTTCAGTCGAGACAGTCAGCACCTGACTAGACCCAAACAATAAGACAAAAGCAATAAAGGATAAGAGCGCAATCACCACAGAGATAATCAAATAGATCAAAATATATCAAGATTTGAGCGATGAGATTGTATCCTGTGATGCTCATAGGAGTGAGTAGACGTCAAATCTTGATTTTTGGAAGATGGATGCGTAACGAAACAGGGAAAATATCGCACTCAGCGCATATACCAACATCAGCCCAAACAACACGCTCAGGAGTAATCATACGCGATCTATATAGCTTTTGACTTCTGCGATGATCTCTCAGGTATCTAAGAACGACACATTGTCTCACATCACCGAGGCGATCTCAGCGATCAGCTCATCCTTACGCTCTGGTGTCGTCACAAACTGAAAAAACGAGGTCTTGGGTGCCTGGGCAAACTGACTCTCCAACAGCTGAAAATAGAAGAATGGACGTAAACCATCCCTGATCGAGGATCTGGTATTGACGACGGTGAGAGGAAACTCTCTCCCTGCGATAGAGATCACCAGCTCGTCACCCAGACTCAGTCACAGACTCAATGCAAACTCCTCATCCACTGATACATCTCAGTCCTGTGCGAGAGGTACTCAAGCGGTGAGCTCGTCCTGTAGCGGAGTACTCGTGAGATTAAACTCTCTCGTAAATCATCCTCTTTGCTCTCTTTGCTCTCTCTGCCCTTCTCATCTTTCTCATCTTGTTCAGTTTTTGTTGTCTAGATGATCTTGGAGTGAGAGATCATTGATAGACACGATCCTCCCGAGTATCACGCTATATATCTCATCGATAGCAAACGAGAGTTGATCTATTTTTGCTATATCTTCGTCAAATACATTGGTCACAAAGACCGCATCTCATCCAGCCGTCAGTCACTGCAATCTCTCCTGCAGTCAGGCATAGGTCATCACCGTCCAGCTCAGCAGGATCATCAGTATCGTACATCATCAGGTGATCATACTGCTCTGCGTACCTGGCTTGGTGAGAAACCTGAGTATGTCCCAGCGAGCAAAGCGTGACTCTCTCCATCCTACTCTAGATCATAGCGTATAGAGCACCTGGTGCAATCACCATACCACTCATCCCACGATCACTCACAACAACACTACCACTCATAGCTGGATGAGCACCGTAGAGATATCACCTACGATCAGTCCATATGCACTCACCAATACTACTCACCCAATACATATCTGTCTCCGTGTAATAATCCTAGACAGAGGTAACGGGCTCTGATCCAATAGTGCCAATGGTCACTCTCTAGTACCCAACCACAAAGGCAAAAATACCACACCACTCGTGAGTAGCGTCACTCACGACAGGATAGGGAGATATGATCAGATCGACCAGGACGCAGATCACAGCATATCTAGTGTAGAGAGATACTGGGTCAGACCATAGGTGAGACCCAGTCAGAGCAATCCTCACACTACTATGCTTCACAGCACCCAGAGCAGAGATTGTAGCCATATATTGCGGTTGCGGAGACCATATATCCTCATGATCTGGAGTGATGATTGGTTTTCGTGGACGATACGCGATCACAAGAATATCAGCACGCACACCTCTAGTAGCAAAAAGATCAAATTGATCAGTGAAAGGTAGCCCGAAAGCGACTCCTGTACTGACTGAAACACACCCTCACTCTCACTAAGCAAGCTCACGCGATATATGTCAGATCAGTCTGACTGTCATAGTATAGCGTCTATATTTGATTTGATAGCTATGATCTGGTCTGATGTACTGCCTGGCAGTCTGATCAGCGTCTGGTAGCTGACTCTGGATCACTGCACGAGTAGATCTAGTTTTGTGGCTAGAGATAGTGACATCACCACCTGCCTCCCTCAGTCAAATATCCCCAGAGAGATCCCTGGAGCAGTATCAAAAATATTGTGTACAGGATATTGCTGTCACTGGAGGCTGAGTGTAGCAGCTCCATCTGATGTACGGAGAGTATTGTATAGTGGCTGTGAGATGGATATCTGATCATGCAAGTCTTGAGACACGGAGAGATCTAGCGACTCCAGTCATGCAAATGCACCGTATAATGGATATGCATCATCTATTCACCACAAAGAAACAAGAAGCGGTCATTGTGTAGTGGTGAGTGTATAGTTCATCTCTACTTTTTGAGAGATGATTCATCATCTGGATGTGATCAGATCTATGAGTGTGTCTTGCGATAGTCCATCATCTGCATCTGCCAATGCTTGAGATCACTCTATGACGATATCACCACCGACATTGGGTGCGATCTCTGCCTGTATCTCTGACTGTATAGTATGTCCTGCTCGTGCAAGCACGAGTGAGATCACTACTGATACGATGATCAGCACAGTGATGAGATATAGTGATGAGGTAGATCTACGATATATCGAAGTAGCAAACATAACAAAGAATGAAAGTAAGAAAAACTATCTTTTGACAATTTTTTGACATATATTTTACATACTAACCAATCAGCGACTCCATAGTGATAACTCTATCAGCTCGTGTCAGTATCTCCTGCTCATGAGTGATCATCACTATCGTGACTCAGGTTTGTTTTTGCAGATCTTTGATGAGTTGCATGATGTTTTGGGTATTTCAGAGATCGAGATTGCCGGTAGGCTCGTCGGCTAGCAGGAGTGGCGTCTCGTATAAGAACGCTCTCGCGATGGCTACTCTTTGCTGCTCTCCACCACTGAGCTGATCTGGATAGATGTCTATCTTGCTAGATATGCCTACCATATCCAGCATCTCCTGCACGGTATATCTCTTGGTGAGGCCAGAGAGATCTCCTGGGAGTTCGAGGTTTTCTCTCACCGTCAGCTGAGATACAAGGTGAAATTTTTGAAACACAAATCATATATTACTTGCTCTCCATATGGTACGCTCATCATCTCAGAGCGTATGTAAAGCTGTATCGTGTACGATCACCTCGCCAGTATCTGCAGTTTGCAGTCAAGCTATGATGTTGAATAAGGTTGTCTTGCCAGAACCACTCTGTCAGGTGATCATCACAAACTCTCACGCTGCTATCTCGAGCGAGAGATCGCTATATAGATCTATGGTTTCCGATCACTGGACAAAAGATTTGGCTATGTTTTGTAGATGTATCATTAGGATGATTGTGAGGTAAAGATAGGGTCTGATCTATATACTTGCTATACTACTATCTGTCCAATATATCCTGTACATATGGCAGGGTGTTGTCCACTACTATACTATATCACTCTCTGGTGGGATGGATACCATCTGGTAGATTGTATCTAGGTACTCATCATACTCAATCTAGAAAAAACGGAATACACGATACACGATCATCATCTACATATGCATCACATATATCTACATACACATCTGCAAATGCTGCCCTATACTCAGGAGCATTATTGAGCGGGATCTGCATAGATCAAATGACCAAAAATAAATCTCTCTCAAGGATCTCCTCCACGATCATCGTGATATTGTCTCTCATCTGATCCAGTGGCAGTCAGCGGAGACCATCATTGGCTCAGATGACCAGCAGTGCTATATCATCCACCACAGCAGGCTCCAGCTGTCGATCTAGTCTCTCTAGGAGTCATCTGGAGGTGTCTCACGAGATACCACCATTGAGTACCTGGATATCGTATCATCCATCTAGGAGTATCTGCTCCAGCTGCGAGGGATATGAGTCCTGTATCGGCAATCCAAATCCTGCCGTAAGACTGTCTCATAGCGCATGGATGGTCCTGGGAGATACTGGTAGCGCTTCTTTTGCAATTAGCTCTGAGTCATCAGGTTGCACTACAGCATCCTGTGTATCTTGTGTGGTATCTGCTATATCTTTGGTATCAGATCCACATCATATGAGCACCATACTAGATATGAGCATAGATCATAGGAGGAGTATTTTAGTATGCATTTCTCTGTTTTGACAAAAATTAAAATGATTATCACAAGATGGTACTATATCTGTCTATGTTAGGACAACGTAAAGAGATCAGCATAGTGAAATATAAATTCATTACTATTGGACATGTTTGAAAGTAGCGAAAAACGCACTATAAAAAAACTCCCTAGCAAGCTAAGGAGTTTCTTAAATTATACTACAACAAACTATTCATCGTCTTCGTCGTCATCATGATCGTCTTCGTCGTCATCATGATCGTCTTCGTCGTCATCATGATCGTCTTCGTCGTCATCATGATCGTCTTCGTCGTCATCATGATCGTCTTCGTCGTCATCATGA
>CALHCH010000067.1 GCA_937930555.1 Candidatus Absconditabacterales bacterium
TCTTTTTGCAAAAAAGTTGAAAAACAATAGAGTCGATTTTAGATTTTTTAGATTTTTTGAATCACAATATGGCTGTACTAATCACAATTAAAGATATCAATGGAAATGTGCATACGCTGACTCCAGAGTGAGATGTAGAAAAAAGCATCGTAGATATGGCAGAAGAGCAGGGGATAGAACTACCATATAGCTGTCGCTCTGGAGCGTGCTTTAGTTGCTGTGCTGGAGTAAACAAAGGTATGGAGTATCTAGATGCAGAAAAAACTGGAGAAGCACTGATAGATGTAGAGCCAGGAGAAGTGCTGACATGTATATGCGGTGTCAAATCTAGTGTATTTGAAAAATGAGAGGAGGTAGAGATAGAGATGGAGATGTTTAATTAAAAAGAGTAAAGAATTCAGAGTAGAGAATAGAGAATTTAGTTTACGTAATAGTTAATGATTGATATTACCAAAGTAAAACAGATATGACGAGAGTGAGATGATTCTAAATTATCAAAAACTTTTGTGTTTTAGGATTTTGTATGAGCAATTGCATTTGTGAATCAAGTGGGAGGTGTAGCAGAATTGCTACAGCATCATCCAGATATAGATATCAGGCGAAATGAAGTATCTTTATCTACTACCACACATGACGAATGAGACACTATCACTAGCAAAGATATTGATTTGATAAAAAAAGTTGAAGGTATATAATGTAATATATATACGACTTTACATTGTATATAATATATTTATAATAGTTCAACAAAAATAAAAAATATATGAAAAAAATACCAAAAGAGTTGCAAAAAACTCTACTAGGACTTACCAAAATTTTTGGTAAATCGTTGGATCAACTATTCGAAGATCTTGAAAAGCATCAAGAATTGTACAATGACCATCTAGGTCATTACGAATTACTGCAGTTGATTTGTGATAGTAGACAGAAATCAGCTTTGAAATACGACACTTATACCATTGATCTGGGCTACGAGCACTTGGTGCAGGAACTCTGCAAGATAGGTGTATACCACTTCAACAGAATGCTGGATTTTGATAAAAGAATTTTCTTAAGCACTCTTCAGTCTTTCATAAGATTGATTGAAGTTGAAGATGATGCTATATCGTTTCCTCGGATAGCCATTCCAACTAAGGTTTAAAATCACTAATTCAAAAAAAATCCTTCAAATTGTTGAAGGATTTTTTATTGTATATACTAATGTACTCTCTAAGCTTTTTCGTAGTCACCTAGAAACTTCTTCACTAGATAGATCACAAGAAGATACATAACAAATGCAACTACTAGGAAATCGATAGTGTTTGCTAGGAAGCTACCATACATGATACCACCGTCTGTAGCGAGATCTGAGATGTTTGCTACACCAGCTTTTTCCATTGCTGGAGCTAGGAGAGCAGGAGTGATTACGTCAGTCATCAATGAACCAACCCAAGCAGCTACTTTTTGTCCCATTACGAATGCAACAGCCATACCAGCAATGTTGTACTCTTTAATAAATTCTGCGAAACCTCACATTGAAGCCATTTTTTATAAAATATAAAGTAAAAATTACCCCGAATTTTTTGGGGCGATAAGTAGAAAGTAATATCTCTACTCATCAATTAAGACAAAAATGTCTTAACTCCCGTATGGGATTGGAT
This sequence comes from Candidatus Absconditabacterales bacterium, assembly GCA_937930555.1. Classification (GTDB taxonomy): domain Bacteria; phylum Patescibacteriota; class Gracilibacteria; order Absconditabacterales; family Absconditicoccaceae; genus JAHDCT01. The sequence goes on from CALHCH010000067.1 coordinate 1,641, forward strand.
TATGTATACTGATATTAGCTCACGGTGCAATTTTGCTCATAGTGCAAATACTTTTATTTTTTTGGCAATAATTGTTATTTCGTAGCACCATTTACTACTTCGTGCTCATTTTGTCTTGCAAATTGGTTTGATATGCATACATATGACTATTGCATGTTCTAGATGCATTTTTTATATTATCATTATTATAAACAATGGCATTGATACCACTGGAAGATCGTGTGCTGGTCAAACCAGCAGCAGAAGAAAAAACTACTAAGTCAGGATTTATCCTGCCAGACAACAAAAAAGAACAACCATCAAAAGGAGAAATAATGGCTGTAGGTCCTGGGACACTACTGGATAGTGGAGACAGAGCACCTATGGATGTGAAGGTAGGAGATACGGTATATTTTACCAAGTACGCTCCAGATGAGATCGAGATAGAAGAAAAAGGTGAGAAAGTTACGTATTTGGTGATAGCGAGTGGGAGTATCTTAGCGAAGGAAGGGTAGGAGAGAGAAAAGATACGAGATACGAGAAAAGAGAAAAGCAATCGTCATTCAGAGTCGGATATATTCAAGTAAATGAAATGAGCTTAGAATATCTGCGACGTGGAATCTCGGGAAGTTGTAAGTGGGACGTGGCTATCGCAAATCCTCCCCAGCCCTCCTTTGTCAAGGAGGGGGTGCGCATAGCTTATTAAAAACGAGCGATAGCCACACATGTTCCTCCCTTGAAAAAGGGAGGTAGGAGGGATTTGAAAAACGAGAGAATAAAAAATAGTGGTATAAAAAAAGCCACCGTCAATTATCGGGTGACTTATGCGCTTTGTAGCCCATAACAAATCCTGCTGCAAACCATCCCAATCCTAATCCAAAGGGAATAGTAAGTAGAGAAACAGGTGTTGAGAACCAAATTAAAGCACATAAAAGAGCAAGAATTCCTTGAATTTTATAATTCATCTGTCTTATTTTTAATTGCTCGGATACCCGAGTAAAAACATCTTATATATATATATATATATATAGTGAAAAGTCAATACCAACTTCCAAAAACAAACCACTCGAGAATATAACAACTTTTGTTCTGTTATTGCCTGACGAGATTGCCACGTCGTAAACTCCTCGCAATGACGAATTGCTTTCAACTTTACACTTTATATTTTACACTTTATACAATGGCAAAACAAATATCTTATGGAGACGACGCACGCAAATCTATCTACGCTGGTATGAAGGCGGTAGCTGATGCGGTACGTGTGACGATGTGACCTAAGGGGCGCAACGTGATACTAGAAAGATCATATGGTAGCCCGACTGTGACCAATGACGGTGTGACAGTAGCCAAAGAAATCGATCTAGAGGACAAATACGAAAATATCGGTGCGAGTCTGGTCAAAGAATCTGCAAGTAAGACCAATGATGCTGCAGGTGATGGAACCACGACTGCCACTGTACTCGCAGATGCGATCGCAGCTGAGGGGCTGAGATTTGTGACCAGCGGAGTCAATCCTTTTGCGCTGAGTAGAGGATTGCACAAGGCAGTAGATATACTGACTACCAAAATAGCTGAAAAATCGATCAAGCTTGAATCCAAAGAACAGATCATCCAAATCGCAGCACTGTCTGCACAGGATGAGACGGTAGGACAGCTGATCGGAGACGTGATGGAAGAAGTAGGAGCTGATGGAGTAGTCACCGTAGAGGAAGGAAAGTCTATCGGACTCGAAAAAGAAGTGGTGACTGGTATGCAGTTTGCTAATTGATACCTCTCGCCATACTTCGTCACTGATAGCGCAAGGATGGAATCAGTCCTAGAAAACACTCCAATCCTGATCACAGATACTAAGATCTCTACAATTCAATCTATCTTACCTCTGCTCGAAGCGCTAGGTGCAAGTGGCAAGAGAGAACTCGTGATCATCGCTGATGATGTAGATGGTGAAGCACTCGGGACATTGGTGCTAAACAAACTCAGAGGGACAATAAATGTGTTGGCGGTAAAAGCTCCAGGATTTGGAGATCGCAAAAAAGAAATCTTGAAAGATATAGCAGCAGTGACGGGAGGGCAGTTTGTGACCGAAGAAGTAGGACTCAAGCTCGAAGAAACAACATTAGAGATGTTGTGATCTGCAGACAAGGTCGTGAGTAGTAAAGATACTACTACGATCGTAGGTGGTAAATGATCTGATGGAGATATTATGTCTAGGGTCAATGAAATCAAAAATGCGATCGATGCATCTAGCTCAGACTACGACAAAGAAAAACTAGCAGAACGTCTGGCTAGACTTGCTGGATGAGTAGCGGTGATCAAGGTATGAGCAGCAACAGAGATGGAGATGAAAAACAAGAAATACAAGATCGAGGATGCACTCAACGCAACTAGAGCTGCTATAGAAGAAGGTATCGTGGCAGGATGAGGAACTTCTCTTGTTAAGCTTATCTCAGAGGTAGATAGTGCTGACTATGCAGACGATGACGAGCGTATCGGTGCTGAGATCATCAAGGCTGCTATCCAGTATCCTATGACCCAGATAGCCAACAATGCTGGATACAAAGGAGACCGAGTAGTAGAACAAGTAAAAGCAAATAGTGACTTCAACTATGGATTTAATGCTGCGACGGGAGAGTTTGGTGATATGATCCAGATGGGTATCATCGATCCTGCCAAGGTAGAAAGAGTAGCGCTCCAAAACGC
>CALHCH010000068.1 GCA_937930555.1 Candidatus Absconditabacterales bacterium
CCAGCTACTGAGTGTTATGAAACAGCTACCTTTAATACCACAAGCTGCGAACGAGATGTAACCTGATCAATGCCAGCAGCCCCAGCTACTGAGTGTTATGAAACAGCTACCTTTAATACCACAAGCTGCGAACGAGATGTAACCTGATCAATGCCAGCAGCCCCAGCTACTGAGTGTTATGAAACAGCTACCTTTAACGATATAAGCTGCTCTTGGATAGTATCAGGTGATCAACCAGAACAACCAGCTAACTCAACTTGTTGGGACAATTACCAATTTGATGAAACAAGCTGTAGCTATGTAAACCAAGGAATAGAACCAACCTGCGACGACAACCTCTGCGGTACCACAGATAGCTATGATGAGGCAACATGTGCATGTACCAATACACCTATCACGCCTCCTGTATGCAATGACAATCAGTGTGGCACCTCTGATAGCTACAATCCAGATACGTGTGCCTGTGAATATGATCCTATAGAACCACCTACATGTGATCCGACACCTATGTGCAATGGCTCTGGTGAGATCACGATCCAGGTCTACGATCCAGCTAGCTGTGCCTGTGTCCCACAAGTCCAACCCACCCCAGACTGCAATGACAATATGTGTGGTACAGATGATGCATATGATGCAGCTACCTGTAGCTGTACCAATACGCCTATCGATATACCAAGCTGTGACAACTGAGTATGTGGAGATGGAGTAGAGACTTACAATAGTGACACATGTGAGTGTGTGGCTGGTATACCGTGAGAGATCCCAGTATGTGATGATGGTGTGTGTAGCAATGGTGTGGAGAGTTATGATGCAGATGCATGTGCATGTGTGCCTGGCACGCCACCAGAGGTGCCTACCTGTGATGATACACCAGTATGCGATGGCAATGGAGGTCTCACTATCCAAGCATATGATAGCAATAGCTGTGGCTGTGTAGAGCAGACCACATTGCCTCCAGCCTGTGATCCTACTCCTGTATGCGACGCATCTGGTGAGATCACGATCCAGGTCTACGATCCAGCTAGCTGTGCCTGTGTCCCACAAGTCCAACCCACCCCAGACTGCAATGACAATATGTGTGGTACAGATGACGCATATGATGTAGCTACCTGTAGCTGCACCAATACGCCTATCGATATACCAGAGTGTGATGATGGAGCAGTATGCAATGGTACAGAGTGATACGATCCTACAAGCTGTGAGTGTGTCACTACCACGCAAGCACCGACCTGTACTGATCTGATAGTAGAGAGTGAGTGTGTAGACAACAATGATACAGATAGCTGCAATATGGATGGTACGATCACTATCACTACTACGCCTAGTGTGTGTGCAGAGCCTGATGGATGCAGCTACGGCACTCCTGTGGTGACGACTAGATCTTGTACCCTACCTGATACCACTGATACTGTGTGTGGAGAGACCACGACACAGATCACTGGTGAGTGTCTGGATACAGATCTCGACGATGCCTGCAATACCACTGGTATCCAAGAGATCACTATCACTGGATATCTGTGTGACGAGAGTGGCGGCTGTACGCCTTCACAGACGCTATCGACTCAGACATGTCTTTTGGATTCTACTGTATGAGAGAGTTGTGCAGATGATGTGGTGGAGATAGGTGAGTGTGTGCCAGTAGATACCACTGATCTGTGTAGCACATCTGGGACCCAACTCATCACTACCACCACAAAAATGTGTGATGCGAACTGATGATGTGCTGATGGCGAGACGATCCAGACGACGCAGGATTGCCAGATAGATCCTACGACCAATCCTGAGATCTGTGATGGTATAGACAATGACTGTGATGGAGAGATAGATGAGGATATAGCTGAGATAGTGACTGAGTGTGATGATGGGGTGTGAGCGTGTATGAGGTCTGGTACGATCACTACCAGCTGTGTAGACGGTCAGATGCTAGCAGGTGCGTGTACTGCTGTACCAGCGACTCCAGCAGCACAGGATACCGTATGCAACAATATCGATGACGACTGTGATGGAGAGATAGATGAGGACTATGTCGTGACTGAGACCTCGTGTGGAGTCTGAGCCTGCAACGCGCTGGGCACACTCAGCTGCGTCTCTGGAGAGGAGGTAGATAGCTGTGTAGCAGGAGAGCAGTGACTAGACACTGTATGCAACAATATCGATGACGACTGTGATGGAGAGATAGATGAAGACTATGTATGATATACTATAGACTGTGGGATCTGATGATGCAATGTGCAGACATTGTCTGAGTGTGTAGGTGGTGCAGAGGTAGAGCAGTGCACACCTCTAGCTCCTATACAGGAGCTAGTATCTTGCGATATGATAGACAATGACTGTGATGGTGAGATAGATGAGTGATGCATACCTGATGATACATGTCACGTAGCACAGTTGTGATTGGTAGATATCTCTGCGATTGTGGTGGACGATGTGACATATCCTTTTGCGCGTGATATATCTCCGACCAACACTATTTTGATCATCCTAGAGGTTGAGAAAATACTCCAAGAGCAAAACATCTTCTATGATGAGATATATGAGTGATCACTTGTGCTGAAAAACATAGACGCTCAAACCGTCTCATTGCTGAGTGTAGATCAGCAGCTGATAGAGACCCAGATCACCAACTTCTGTCCAGATCCTAGAGATCCTGTGCACAATGCATCATCAAGCAATGGTGGAGGTAATAATTATTGTGGTGATGGAGTTATAACTGGAGCCGAAGAGTGTGATGACGGCAACAATGCTGATGGAGATGGGTGCGATAGAAATTGTGAGATTGAGTCTGATATATCCCTAGATCAAACTACACAATCTACCGGTGATATTGTACTGCCAAATGAGCCATTATTTTTGGATGTATATCCAGATAGACTTGACCATGCCAGTGCTCAGATCATAGATGACTTAATAACAAAAAGAGAAATTATCCGTCAGAATACTCCAGCTCCTAGAGCGCTACCTATACCATTTGTACTCCCATTGATCATACCGGAGACAGGTATACCTTCTCTTGCTTGTGAAGAATTGTGATACATAAAAAAATCGCGGTAGATATATCTACCGCGATGTTACTTCTTCTTTTGTAGTATAGATATTATTCTACAAAAATTTTGTACATCTTATTGTTTGTGGATAAGAGGCTTAATTAACATTTTTGGTGTCTGAAATCACTAGATAATAGCTAAGATAAGGGGATTTATCCTCTTATTTTTTGTTATGAGAAAAAAATGTCTCAGATGTGGCTTGTCTTCGTGCAAGAAAAATGGAATTAGAAATGG
>CALHCH010000069.1 GCA_937930555.1 Candidatus Absconditabacterales bacterium
AGACAGTCTGGAGTGCCGTCACTGTCGCTATCACTATCTTGTGTACCACAGCCACAAGCTCCAGGCATGATCTTGTCAGGATCGTTTGGACATTGATCTTCCTGTTCTGGTTCATCTCTACAATCAGGTATATCGTTTTCATTTTCATCAGCGTCTGATTCTCCACAGCCACATGCACCTGGTTTTTCTTTGGTAGGATCGTCTGAGCAGATATCTATACAGTCTGGGATACCGTCATTGTCGGAGTCTGCATCTGATTCTCCACAGCCACATGCACCTGGTTTTTCTTTGGTAGGATCGTCTGAGCAGATATCTATACAGTCTGGGATGCCGTCATTGTCGGAGTCTGCATCTGATTCTCCACAGCCACATGCTCATGGTTTGGTTTTGTTGTCATCATCTGGACATTGATCAAAATCTCATCACCCTCATCCAGTAGATCAACCAGTGCTAGAACCACCTGATGTTCAGCCGGTATTTGATCCAGCACTTCCGCTAGATCCACCAGAACTACTACCTCATCAATTTCATCACGTACCTCATCCGCCAGTAGTAGCTCATCCTGCTCCACTAGGATTGCAAGATAGACTTGTTGCTTGGTCTATAGCACGACATACATTAATACGTCATGCTCATAGGAGTCACTGAGATCGCCTACTATCTGGCATTTTATCTGCAGTTTGCTTGATGACTGACATGGGATTTGGTACATCATGTGCTAAAAGCAAGGCTACCAAACTTGCTGTGACTGGAGTAGCCATAGAAGTACCACTCAATTTTTGATATCATCCAGGTGCTGTAGAGAGTATATCCTTACCAGGAGCTGATATATCCGTATGTGCACCATAGGTAGAAAAAGACGCTTTATTATCAGACTGATTTGATGCTACGACGCAGTATACACCATCGTACGCACACGGATAATTACATCTTTGTGATCCATCATTACCTGCTGCAGCCACAAACACTGTACGATCTTTGTAACTATCAAACATATCTTGTCGAGTCCTAGAAAAACCTCAACCGCCAAATGACATACTCACCACATCAGCGCCATTTTTGGCTGCATAGCTGACTCACTGATATGCTGCTGGGAGTGTCCTACATCCACCAGATGTAGTCACCAACATCAGATCTATATTGTGAGCAATCGCAGACACTCACACTGAGTTGTCTGTCAGCGCAGAGACTGATCCTGCCGTATGTGTCCCATGCAGACATCCATTGTATGCTGATCATCATCCAAATACATTTTTTGCGTCTACTACATTACCAGCCACATCCTCATGATTGGCAAAACCATCATCTACTACTGCTACCGTGACCTTTCATTTACCATTGTGTTGGTCTGCCCCAGCTGCTCGAGCCTTGTCAGCTTCCACAGTAGGTATATACCACATACTATTGGTCTGTGGGTCATTGGGTATATCAAATGTGCGTATTACAGGCACAAACTCTATGTATTCAAATGTGTTATCAAATATAGAAGTTTCAAAAATCTTTTCTATCTTGTCCATATCAGTATCAGCGTCAAACGTGAGTTCGTACGTATTGACCAATGAAGTAGTAGACATGGCAGCATCATATGTTCAGCTGATCTGCACGAGTCACTCATCTAGCATTTGCTGTATATAATCTACTACATTTTCTGATACGCTAGATATAGACACTCATCATGCTCAAGGTCTAGTATATTGTTGCATATATTGATCTGGATCTTGGGATGCATCTAGATCGGTGAGTAACTGTACTGGTGTAGATGTAGTACTTACATCAAAACCATCCTGCACTCTCACAAAAAACTTTCCTTCTAAAATCTCACCTTCTTGGACGAGACGATTGTATGCATTGAGAGAAAAAGTAAGTCACTGAGCGCTACAAGATCATCCGCCTCATCATCAGCCTCAGGATGAGCCTCATCATCCACCACCAGATCATCAAGATCATCAACCAGAGCTACTTCCTCAGCCACTAGATCAACCACCTCAGGATGAGCCTCATCATCCACTTCAACTTCAGCCTCAGCCGCCAGATCATCCTGTGCCAGAGCCAGTCTCACCTCAGCCTCCTCCTCACTCACAAGGTCATCATCATACTGTCGCCTCACATTCTATACCCAGTATTTCATTTACTGCGCCACACGCATTGATACGTCCCGCACCGAGCTTGCCTTGACTATAAGCTGTAGAGTTTGGCAGATCATCAGCGGTGTCGTCAATGATTTCTGTTAGTCTTTTGATATCTATAGGATTTCATTCATTGTCTGTCTCATATGAGTATACCAGGGCAGCTAGACTGGATACGATAGGAGTTGCCATTGAGGTTCAGTTGAGTTTTCTATAGGTATTGGATGGATAGGTAGAGAGGATATTGGTACCAGGAGCTGTGATATCCACGTGTTCACCAAAATTTGAAAAACTCGCTTTTTGGTCGCCACAACTAGAGGCTGCTACACAATACACATTGTCATACGCGCATGGATAAAACTTACGAGATGAATTATCATTGCCCGCTGCTGCTACTCGCAAGGTGTCTGGATAGCTATTGATCATGTTTTGCATAGAAGATATGCCAGACCTACCACCGTATGACATACTAATAATATCAGCACCGTTTTTTGCTGCATAGGACATTCATTCAAATGTAGATTCCAGTCATCACTGACAGTTGCTTGCTGCAGTCACCAACATCAAGTCCACATTGTGTGATACAGCTGGTACTCACTGTCAGTTGTCTGTAGTAGCCGCGACAGATCATGCAGTATGAGTACCATGCTCACACCCATTATATGGGTCACCTGCAGGATAGTATGCATTGTACGCATCCACTACATTGTCCATATAATCCACATGTCTTTGAAAACCATTGTCTACTACTGCTACTGTCACAGTTCTTTGAGTATTTCATTGTACAGTAGATTCTCGAGCTTTGGGTGCTTCTACTTTTTTGATATATCGCATGGCATCTGTATCTGGATCATTTGGAAGTCCATGGGTTGTTTGATATTGAGGATATTTTTCTATCAATGCTTCGTCTCCATCTCATACGACTGTCTCGAGTCGTGACTCGACTTCAGCTTGATCAAAATTTGGATTGGTCGTATCAAAACTCAATGCGTAACTGTTTCTGATACTATAGGTATCGGTACCATCTGTATTGAATGTGAGAGGTTGAGCCATTTTCTGCTCATCAAACAATCCAGTAATAGTCCTCAATCACAAATCGGTAAGCTGGGAAGCTCAGTTTAGGACTGTAGCTTTGGCGCTATTGCTAGATGATAGTATAGACACTTGTGATTGCATAGATTGCACAAATACTGCTGGATCATCGTCCACAGTCATATTTTGCAAAAAAGGTACTGTATCATTGATACCATCAGCATGATCTATTTTGATCAGATATTTGCCAGGGACATATCATAGATCAGCTCACCCAGATGACTGAGTTACAAAATTACCTCACTGCTGATCCGTATCACTGATGGATTTATACTTACAATACCCACTTGCACAGTCTTCATTTACGAGACATTTTTGTTCTGCTTCACATCTCTCAGCACACACCACACCACAATCAATATCAGACTCACCATCACCTATCAGTCCGTCATCACAACTATTTTCACATTTTCTTCATTGCTCATTGCAAGCAGTGCCATCAGGACATTGATTGGCAGTATATCTACATAAGCCATTGTCACAGTATTCTATACCATTGCATCGTAGACCATCAGTACAGTCACTATCACTACTGCATCCCCCTGGTATACCTCACTCGGTATCACAGTATCCACTGACACAATCTGATCCAGCATCACAATGCTGCGCTACATCACAAGGTAGACAACCTCAACCACAGTCTACATCTGTCTCATCACCATTGATAATACCGTCATCACACGCAGCCTGTATAGTAGGACCAGTCTGAGTCACAAATCACAACTCCTGCTGCTCACATCTACATGTATCTCCACAAGTCAATCCATCTCCACACTGATCTACAAAAATACCCGGATCACATTCTTCATCTATATCCATGTATCCATTGCCACATACGGCTTGATCAGATGTCACGATAGCATCTATATTGATTCCAGCACAAAAACTATTATCCTGTCACAATACATCCGATACAGCGGCACACACATCCAGTACTGGTACTCACCCAGCACGATTGGCGGTATCGATCAAGAGCTGCTGGAGAGCATCTGGAGTGATATCTGGATCTATCGAGCTGATCAATGCAGCTGTAGACGCTATCATCGGAGTGGACATGGATGTACCAGTACAGAGCCCAAAACTATCTTGGTCAAAATCATTGCAACGAGGTCACAAATCTGTACCAGGAATCACGGTAGAAAGTATCTCCACACCTGGGGCATACATATCAGCATCTCATTGAGAAAACCCTGCTTTTTTACCATTTTTGGCTGATGCTCACACCGATAGTACTGTGTTGTATCCTGCTGGATAGGTGAGATAGTCTATTTTTTCTCCATCATTGCCTGCCGCAGCTATCACCAATACTCATTGAGCGTGGAGTGCTTCTAGGATTTTTTCTTCCTCAGCATTGTAGCAGATACTATCTCGCTGAGACTTGGGTATATCGGATATAGTATATGGTGTAGCGTCACATCATATAGATGCACTGATGATCTGAGCGCCATCTTGCACCGCATCATATACAGCATCTAGTCGATACACATCCTGGTCTATCCCCACATATGCCAATACCTGTATGAGTGAGTCAGCTATAGATGACACTCACACTGCATTGTTGGCGATCGCTGCTGCGATACCAGCCACGTGTGTCCCGTGAGGTCACAAGACAGTTCCGTTCATTATCTTACCATCTAAGTCAGGCGCTGCATATGTAGCGTTGGATCCATCATCAATTATCGCTACCTTGGTAGGAAGATAATCTCACATATCCAATAGCTCTTTAGATTTGTATGCATTGGTCCCAGGAAACGCGTCATACCACCAAGATATATCAGCGTAGGTGTCATCGGTCTGTCCATAGGTCATATAGCGAGGCATGTATCTCGCCTCTTGCACAGTGATCACATGCTCCATATCAGTAGCAAAACGCTGTGCATCACTCTCATCTGCAAATGTAATAATATATGTCTGAGAGAGATCAGGTACAATATCTCATCGTTTTTTGTATGGTTGGGTGATAGATGTGATATTATACGCTTGTTGAGCTATCGCAAAATACTCGATGGTATCACCAACGTCATTCTTGATCTCATCGTCCACAGTAGATAATTTTTGGTTTTGTAGATATGTATATGTATCAGCGTCAGTCTCAGACGCATCGTATGTCTCAAGCATATCTATCACATCATAGGTCTCATCAAACACAACTCTAAGCGTGGTTGTATCTCCCACCACATCATCTTCATCGCTTTGCACGCTGTAGGTCGCATTGGATGCGATGAGATTGGTATATGACGAAGTACATCACTTGGTAGACTCACACTTGATCCCACAAAACTTGTCAGTAAATCACTCATCGCTACACGTATCAAAACACTGAGTCTCCACACAAGCAACATCTCTATACGAAGCAAAAAAATCTCAATCACGGTCATTGTCGCTAGGTATGTCTAGATCAACCTGTGAGATATCTGGCTGCGAGGAAGTCTGTACGATATATCTACTGATCAGCAAAACAGCTATCAAGAGAGCTGCTCATATGGTTCATAGTAGTCGTGCTGGTAGACGTGTATCTGATCGGGTCATATACGGGTACTGATATAAAATCTTATACCCAAGTATATAGGTAATCAAAAAACTCGCAACTTACGAGAAGTTGCGAGCCATATACATTTGACAATATTTTGTATTACAACATATTATGTATATTTAGATCTTATTTTCAAAATATGTAGTTTTTTTGGAAATAATACCTGAGTTGGTATCTGGTATGTCACCCAAAAACCAATGCATAAAATGCTCTGCATAGTCCTCAGCCGCTTGAGTCTGAGCATAGTCAGTCACAAAATCATCATCGGTACATCCGCCTTTTTTGGCAAATGTATCTTTTCGGCAGATGTTTTCGTAGGTGTGATGATGATCGTTGTCATGAAAATAATAGTAATGATGTGCCAACTCATGGGTGACTATCTTGAGATAATGGTGAGGTAGCTGATGAAGCAGAAAATAGTTGCCACATACATTGACATTCAATGGGATAGACTGCACTTCAAATGATTCGTGTTTTCAATTTATAAAATTTTCTTTGACGCTATAGTTGCCATGAAAAGTCCCGCAAGACAGCTGCATATCCAATCTAATCTTGTCTTGGAGCTCTTGTATATCCGCATCGTCAAACAATCCACGCTCGCGTAGGTCATACAATGTTTTGTATACCGTGAGTTTCATCAATTCTTCACTGTGCTTCATCAAGTCTATCGAAGGATAATCAATCCCAGCGATTTGTTTTCATTTTTGAAATTCTAATGTGACTCAAAGGAGATCTTTGTATCTAGATCGATCTTGTATGTATCACAGCATGAGTTCTTCTTTGATATCATAGCCATGTATAGGTCATCACGGAGCAAATCTTTCGAAGTCTTTGATGATACCAGTATCTGTCATCACGCTAAGATGTGTATCTCTAGCTCGAGACTGGATGCTATACACTATGTATTTCAATGCGCAATATCGTTGGGAGGAGAGGTTTTGGAGTCACTGAGTTTGGAGTGCTGCAAGGGAATCATGGAGATGGATCGTGTGATTGAGTTGCTCACCGAGACTATATGACTGATGTAGCGTGATGAGCTTGGACTGTATCTCATCAGCTCGAGTTATGCCTAGAGCGATATCAGACTCAGGACAACTTGCTACGACAGTCTTGATCAGATCATCATAATAATTGATGAGATATAAATCATCCTGAGCTATAGTGGTTTGTGACTCTACGGCTGATATATCATCTAGTGGTGTGGCATATACCGCACCCATAGATGTCATACCTAGTAGAAGTAGTAGCAAATATCTCATCTGAGTTTTGGACAATAAAAGATTGACTTTATTATTTTTTTAAGTATATATAGTTACACTAAAATAGAAATAATGAACGATCAAGCAAGGTTTTGGGCTACGATGTTTTTCTTCGGAGTACCAACAGGATATGTGATACTCAACGTATTACTATCACTACAATGTATCTCAGACAGCATTCTAGAAATGTATTCTGGAGTTGCAGTTATTGGATGTGTGCTCTACCAGAGTATCTACTACAAGGAGATATATCGCGCCAGAGTAGGTGCAAAATATATCACCAATTGGTGGAATCTTAGAGTAGTAAAAAATCCAGATTTTGATCCTAGGTATGCAGATGCATCCTAGGTTTTTTTGTTCAAAATCCACTGCACCAACTCATCTATAACTACCACCTCTTGTTCCATACTATCCCTGTGTCTGATCGTGACTGTCCCATTGTCAATACTATCATTGTCTACCGTGATACAGTATGGTGTCCCGATCTCATCCTGTCTCCTATATCTCTTACCGATCGCTCCTCCATCATCATACTCCACGACTCGATGCTGACTCAAGCTCGCATAGATATTTTTTGCTATCTCTACTTGTTTCTCATCTTTTTTGATCAATGGAAAGATAGCTACCTTGACCGGTGCTATAGCAAACGGAAATCTCGCAACTATCCTCGTCTCCTCCTGGCCCTTACTGTTGGTGAGTTGTTCTTCGTCGTAGGCATCTAGCATCACAGCGATCACTGTCCTACTTAGACCAAACGACGGCTCAATCACATGTGGTACATACCTCTCGCCTGTATACGGATCGTTGTATTGCATATTTTTGCCACTTGATTCTTGGTGATTGCGCAGATCAAAATCTGTCCTATAGGCGATACCCTGGAGCTCACCTCGACCTCGCGGATACTGATACTCCACATCAAACGTCCCATCACTATAGTGACTCAACTCATCAGACTCATGCTCACGAAATCTAATCCTATCCGACTTGAGTTTCACCTTATTTTCCCATCGATCTTTGCTGAGCTCTCTCCATTCAGCATATTTGGCCTGAGCGTCAGACTCAGCGATGAAGTACTCTATCTCCATCTGCTCAAACTCCCTCGTCCTATACAAAAAATTACCAGGCGTAATCTCATTACGAAACGCCTTCCCTACCTGTGCAATACCAAACGGCACTCTCATACGTGTGGTGTCCAATACATTACGAAAATTTACAAAAATACCTTGTGCGGTCTCTGGTCTCATCCAGATCTTGGCATCATCAGCATCATGTACCACTCCCTGATGGGTATAAAACATCATCTGAAACTTACGCACCTCTGTCCACTCTGCTGCTTGCTTTTTCTTCTTGTTTGGATTGTTTGGTATCTCACCCACAATGAACGCATGCATCTGGTCAAATGTTCGCGATTCTGGGATGAGGTTCTTGACACCATATGTATCAGTAAGTTGCCCTAAGCTCAAATCTCATTGCTCAAGTCTATCCTCAATAATTTTATCCGCACGAAACCTCTCACCCGTCACCTTATCATCTATGAGTGGATCATCAAAATTGTCTACGTGACCTGAGGTCTCCCACACCTTAGGATGCATCAGTATCTGCGCATCGAGTCCGACCATATCAGGTCTCATCTGCACAAATGTCTTCCATCGGAGATCTTGGATGTTTTTTTTGAGTTGGACGCCATATGGTCCGTAGTCCCAGGCATTTGCTAGTCCTCCATAGATATCAGATCCTGGATAGACAAATCATTTTCTTTTCGCCCATGAGACGATGGTTTCTAGACTATGCATTGAGTTGATATATTACTAAACAATGCTTCTTTTGTAGTGATAGTGGAGTTTGTTGCAAACAAAAACACAGCCTTAATCCAAACTTGCATTCTCGACATGATTTATCCATACTTATTATATATTTAATTTTTGCATCCATATCTATGACTACTATCGTAGCAGGTGATTCTGTAATTCAAATCGATGAAACAATTACTCTAGAAAAAGATCGTTTTAGTACGCTTGCCCAGTTTTTGGATGCGGCACAGGATGTAGATCCTGCACTACAGCAAGTCATCAATCCAAACAAAGAGCTTATAGAGCAAGCAACCATTACACGTGCTCAGCGACTATCCAATCAAGGAAATTTTGTAAATCTATAAAAATATGATTCGTATTACTGCAATATTTGAAGATGTAGATGCTGGGGTAGTATCCTATCTTCAAAAAAGAAATCTTATCAAACAATATAAGAAAGCGAAAAAGAAAATTCTAGATTGATACACATCTGACTTGGATCTCAAAGAAAGAAAACCAAAAGATTCTGGTATATATTCATTTAGAATCAATAGGCAGTATAGAGCATTTGGCATCATACAAGATGATGTGCTAATCATTTTTGAGATGAATAATCATCAAAATTTCTAAAACTTTCAATCTCTACTCTAAATTCTCTACTCTGTATTCTACAAACATTACAACAACTCCAACAACTCCTCATTCTGCTCCAACACATCTTTCATACATAGAAAAATCTCATCAGGTGCACTCAGAGCAAGTACTTCTGAGATACCAAATCGCTGGTGTGCAATCACTTCTTCATTGGGAACTATATCAGTCTGATCTGTCCTCACAAAATACCAAAACTCCAGTCTATGACTCATTTTTCCTTCACGTTCATATTGGGTTTCATGGATACAGATTGGGGTTGGTTTCATTATCACACCCTCCTGATTGGTGCGATTTTTCATACCTAGGATGTCTACACCTGTGAGATTGAGCTCTTCTGTGAGCTCCCTCCTCAGAGCACCCGTGAGCGACTCTCACTCCTCTACGTGACCCCCAGGCAGTACTCGAGGCTGGTTATTTTTGTGTTTGATGAGCAGCACTCTATCCTCAGAGTCCAACAAAAAAGCACGGGCAATATATCTAAGCATGGTATCTGATACAATCTAAAGTTGGTCCAAACCAATAATACTCAATCTATCAAAAAAAGAAAAAATACTGCTATTTCTCGAGCGATTTGATTATACATATCTACTATTTGAGACATAGTATGTGTTGATTTTTGCTGTCATTATATCATCATGTGATCGTATACCTATATATAGCATCTTTATTTTTTGTCTATCACTATGAAATATCTTATCCGTATATTGCTATGAGTGTGATGTGTACTACCTCTCACGAGCATGGCAGCATTTGAAAGTGAATTTGTATCACTGGATACCACACAGCAAGCACAGTATACATCTCTGATCGACTCAGTATATACTCCTTGGCGTGATGCACGCACGATGGACGCGACACTTGTAGCTAGGCTCACACAGATACGCAACACGCTTGTAGGTCTACTCAATACGAGAGTATTCTCAGATACGACGTTTTTTGCATTGGAGTATCTAGTATATGTCATAGATGGAGATAGAGCTACATATGTCCCACCAGCTCCGGTAGTGACTACACCTAGAGTCATATCTACAGTGACCAATACGGTGTCTGTACCACCTACTCCAGCTCCAGCACCTACTATGACAGTGACTGCTCCAGCTCCTAGCACTACTCCTAGTGCCACTATCACACCTACTCCAGTAGCTCCAGCGACATCTGCTCCACGTCTAGACATCTCTACCTATCAGCAAGGCACCAAAACCGTATTGTGATGAACCAGTACTGAGGCATTGATCAGATTTGAGCTTATAGCATCGCTAGAGGGGATGATCATACAAGATCTAGATCTTCGATCTACGACTCAGGATTTTGGTGTTGCAGTAGAGACAGTATACTTATATGACGCTCAAGGATTTTTGATAGCAAGAACCAACCCATCTAGCAATACAGCATCGTTTCGTGAATTATTTTTGGAAATACCTGTAGGTCAGACCGATTTGTATTTTGCTTTTGATACAGCACCTATTGGATTCAATCATCCTGCACCATCATCGGTAACCATGTGATTTGAACTCAGAGTGAGAGAGGGTTATGGGATAGTATCTGGCAATGATCAGACACCTATACAGTCATCTGATGATGTAGTCACTACATTACCTACACAGATCACAGATGTACAGTTGGTAGATAGATTTGAAAATCGCGCTGTAGACAATGTCCTCACTAGTGGCACTGCTACACTCGGTATTGTTGCGATCACTACCAAATGATCCAGAGATAATACCGATACCACAGACAACTCTAGACTACAAACAGTCATAGAAAACATCAAGCTCGTGGTAGATGACAACACCAGCGCAGGAGATCTTGCGAGTACGCTCAAGCTCTCCGAACTCAATGGATCTGTCTTTGTACCCGCAGCAGTCAATAATTTTTGAGAAGTAGAGTTTGATCTAAACTCTCTGGGTACTGATGCTTGGATCCAAAACAATAGCACAAAAGCATATGTCATCACGTGAAATCCAACCCTGAGCTCTAGTGATGTCACCGAGACGGTACGTATCTCGATCGACGATCTAGACAATGGAGGTATCACCTACACTACTACAGACCCCACTTCTGCATCTATCACAGATCTCTGACTCCCATATAGGTTTTTGAATGGAGATGTGATATCAGAATAAAGAGTAGAGAAAATAAAGTAAAGAAAAACCTCATCACTAGATGAGGTTTTTTTCTTAACTCTTTCTTTCCTTACTACCTTTTCCTCAGACCCTCTACCCTGCCTTCATCACTTGATCTATCAGATCTGGCTCTATCTCATCGTGGATATATCTATTTATTGGACGAGCTCATAAAAGTGGATTGTAGAGTCAGTCTATGATTTTTTGGACTTTTTTCTTAGTATATTTTGGTATCTTGATACCCTCTTTGGATTGCCATGAGGTCACAAACTGTGCGTACTCTTTGGTAAAGATATCACTCAAAACCGTCTTAGTCAGTGGTCTAAACACAATCATATCTGAGAGTCTATTGATCAGCTCTGGAGCCATAAAATGACTTACCTCGTTTTTGATTCTTTCTTGGATGAGTGAGAAGTCCGCATCTGACACTTCTTTGGTATCAGCTGACTCGTCAGCATTGTTAAATCATATACTCACTTGTTTGACACCAAACTCCTCTGCTCATATATTGGAGGTCATGATGATGATGGTGTTTTTGAAATCTATCCATCTTCATTTGTTGTCTTTGAGATGTCATTCGTCTAGGAGTTGGAGCATTACATTGAGTATGTCTGGAGATGCTTTTTCGATCTCATCAAACAGTATCACACTATATGGTCTTCTCCTGACTTGCTCAGTGAGTATACCTCACTCTTCGTATCCTACATATCCAGGAGCAGATCAGATGAGTTTGGACACGCTTGATTTTTCCATGTATTCTGACATATCCACTCTGATGAGAGCTTTTTCATCAGCAAAATATTCTTTGGCTAACAATTTGGCAAGGTATGTCTTCCCCACCCCTGATGGTCATAGAAACAAGAATGATGCGATAGGCTTATTTGATTCTACAGGTGAGAGTCTCGATCTCCTGATCGCTCTGACCACTGCATCTACTGCCTCGTCTTGTGCGAGTACCAGTGATTTGAGATCCTGATCTAGATGAGCAAGTTGTTTTACTTCTGATTCTGTGACTTGGTCTAGGGGTATACCCATCTTGTCGGAGAGTACCTTCCCTACTTCTATACTATCTACATCTGGTCTGAGATGTTTTGGGAGTGAGTTTTGAGATCTGACAGTCTTGAGTTTTTTCTTCATCTCTTCTTCGGTATCTTTGAGCTCTGCAGCTTTAAAGTAATCCTGCCTCTCGATAGCCTTCTCGATTTGATCTTTGATTTTTGTGATCTTGTTTTCTAGGACAGTGTATTCAGTATTTGCATCGAGTTTTTGGGACAGTGTAGACACTCTCGCACAGGCCTCATCTATCAGGTCGATAGCCTTGTCTGGGAGGTGTTTGTTCATCATATATCTGATACTATAGTTGACTGCATCAGCGATGGCTTTGTCTTGGATAGACACACCGTGATAGTCTTCAAATCTCTCCTTGAGACCAGATAGTATCGCTATTGCATCTTCTCTGCTCGGCTCCTCCACACTGATTTCTTGAAATCTTCTTTTTAGTGCTGGGTCTTTTTCGATATGTTTTTGGTATTCGTCAAACGTCGTCGCTCCGATCATCTGGATCTTGCCACGACTCAGGAGTGGTTTGAGCATATTGGCTGCGTCAGCAGATCACTCTGCATTACCTGCTCAGATCAGCGTATGCACCTCATCCACAAACAAGATAATTGCATTGGTCGGATCCATAGCTTCCTCGATGATTGCTTTGAGTCTCGCCTCAAACTCACCTCTATACTTGGTACCTGCCACGATAGATCATATATCTAGCATCATCAGTCTCTTGTTTTGAAGTTTTGCCGGCACTTCATTTGCCAGCATTTTTTGGGCAAGTCACTCCACGATAGCGGTCTTACCTACCCCAGCCTCACCTATCAGGAGAGGATTGTTTTTTGTTTTTCTCATCAAGGTGTAGATGATTTGTTGGATTTCTTTATCTCTCCCGATCACAGGATCCAAGAAGCCATTTTGCGCCTCATTGGTAAGATCGGTAGCAAAATATTCTATCGTGAGTTTTTTGTCTTCGTCCTTGAGATCTGTGGTCTTGATATCGCTATCATCTGCACCTGGACGATCCATCAGATCGGTATCATCACTAGCTACGATATCCTCGATGTCTTCCAGTGTCTGCACATCAAAAAACATATCCATATGCTCCATATCTAGACCAAGCGTTTTGACCATTTTTTGGACCATCAAAAAGAAATCTACCGGTGACATCTGCACCTGCAAGGTCGTCTCCACGATCTTTTCAACTCTGTTTCTCACAAACGCGAGATCAATCCCAGACTGTGTGAGGTATTTGACCAGATCTGGTGAGAGATGATCCAAGCTCGCTATCAATAGCACCAAAAAATGTAGATCATTTACTCATTTTTTGCTATAAAGTTTGAAATAATCTTGAAACACAGGATCCAAGTGAAAGGTATGCTTGCCTGGAGTGACTTTGGATGTATCCAGAGCATTGTAGTATTGTTTGACAAAGACCGCCAAAGTAGCAGCTCAGTGCTCAAAACCTAATAGTTTCCAAAACACATCACCATATCCAGCCTTGCTGGTGTATTTCCAGATCCCTAGCAGGATATCATCCGCCTGTATCTGCTGCTCATCGTGAGTAAACGTAAACAATCACGCCTGCGCGATACAATCCAAATAATCCTTTGAAAAAGTATAATTTTGCTGTTTCATTCACATAATGTTGATAAATTTGATGATAAAGCATATTTCGACACTATCATCATACTCATACTCACCAATTATTTCAAAAATACCAATCATCTCGTATAGTTTGCGATTTACTTCTGTATGTATATGCACGTAACTACTGACAGATCATATAATTTGCACACAAGATGCTATATATATTGCCAATTTGCTCTTAATTCTGTATTCTTAATTCTGTATTCTGCTTATTTATCCATCTTTTCCATTTCCTTGCGCATCTCACGCAACCCTCTCCCAAAAAACTTCAACGGTCTAAACAGTACACGACTCGTACGTCCCCAAAACGATCTTCATTTTTTGGTGGCGGACATGCCTCATACTACGGCTCATCACAAAACAAGTCAGATAATCCACTTGTTGATTTTTTTCTCGGTTTTTGACATATGATGTAAACAATAAAGAGCACTTACTACTCTTGGGTGCTATATTAATGAAATTACCGTGGAATTGCAAGATTAAATATTAGTAGCAACTACCCTATCTTCACCTTCTTAATCAAATCCATTACTTCACTATCCAATATATATTTGGTATTATTTTTTAGCGCGTTTTCTATCACGCGGAGTTGTTCTTGAGTCACAGCTGGACCAGTAAAATACTCTACCGCTGCTTTGGATTCTATCTCTGTAGCCATTGCTTTTGCTACTGCGAGTCTTTCGATCGCTTCTGCCTCACCTGTCGCTTCTAGTATTTGCTTTTCTTTGATACCCTCTGCTTCTCTGATAGCAGCTTCTTTTGCTCATTCTGCTTCCAATATTGATGCTCTTTTTTGTTGTTGGGCGATTTTTTGTTGATTCATCGCATCCATCAGCTCTCTGGGAGGATCGATTCTCTGGATTTCTATTTTGTTGATGTTGAGTCATCGTTTAGCTGTTTCTTCACTGAGCTCAGTCTGTATTTTTACATTGATCGTTGTCCTCTCTCCCAATACAGAATCCAGTGTCATCGTACCGATGATGGCTCTCAGCGTCGTGATAGAGAGGTTTTGGATAGCATAAAACGCATCCTGTATCTCATATACCGCCTTGGCTGGATCATATATCTGAGTAAATATCACTGCATCCACCGTCACCACAGCATTATCCTTGGTGATCATCTCCTGAGGAGCGGTATTTATCACTCTTTCCCTCATGTCTACTTTTTGGATATGATCGATAAACGGTATGATAAAATGTCGTCCTGGCTCCAAGATTTCTTGAAATTTGGACAATCTCTCTTTAACTGCTTTTTCGTGAGGAGAGATTTTGACCAGAGCTGAGACTAGCAATATCACACCAAACACCAACACTATTACTCACAACACACCTGTGATACCAAATATACCCATAGAAATAGAAAAAATAAATAACTACTCTCACTATAGCACTCATATCACAAAAAACAACAAAAAAACCACCCTCTCGAGTGGTTTGATCATCAACTATATATCTCAAAATCAGTTTTCCTCATTCTCTCTGTTCTCTACTAAACTACCTATGTGTTCATCCTGTCTGAGGGAGGATGCTAGGCAGTACTGGCGTGAGCGTGAGTGGTGAGCTGTGTAGTTTTTCTACTGTCAGGATGAGTCCAAAATCATTGTCGATACTATCCTCTCCTGGGTCCAACGTGATAGCACAATGATGCATCTTACCTACTGCTACACTGTCAGGTCACTCACCAGTACTGAGATCCACAGATCCTGGGATGCTACTATCTGGTGTATATACGCTTGTATTGGTGTAGTGGACACAGTACTCTCCAGCTGGAAGATTTTCAAATGCGTAGTCACCATTGGTGTCAGTACGTGTTTCTGAGACAATATCACCATTAGTATCTTCTAGAGACACGATCATCTCCGCGAGACCGATATCTCCATCATAC